>JAPLWL010000021.1:0-11922 GCA_026396635.1 Candidatus Komeilibacteria bacterium
CCGGCAACAGACGAATTTTATTCATCCGCATTTTGCCGGATAAGTGGGCCAAAACCTCCTGCCCAGTTTCCAGTAGAACTCGAAAAGTGGCTGAAGGGAGCAATTCTTGAATAGTTCCAGTAACTTCAATGAAGCCTTTGGAATTATTTTGTGTTTGATTTTCCATTCGTTAACTTTTAGGTAACATAAAAAGGATTTGCTCCGCAAAGACTGCCACGGTTTTAACTGGAGTCTCACTTTTTGGGCAATTTCCCTTTATATTTAAGAAATATTGTGACTCAAATGTCATTACAAAGAAGTGGTTACTATTTTACACGAATAAATTTTTTTGTCAAGAGAATCCGGAGCCTTTGGGGATAATTATTCTAAAATTGCTTTTATCCTTCTAATTCCGGACGAAGAAGCCTCTTCTTTAATGATTTTAAAGTGACCTAGTGTACCGGTATTGGTAACATGTGGACCGCCGCAGATCTCTTTAGAAAAATTTCCTATGGCATAAACCTTAACCAGGTCTCCATATTTTTCTTCAAAAACACCATGGGCACCATCAGCCTTGGCTTGAGCCGGAGTCATTTCTTGAAAAGAGACGGGCAAATCTTTTTTAATTTGCTCATTAACAATATCCTCTACTTTTTTTATTTCTTCCACAGTCATTTTAGTAGGATGGGAAAAATCAAATCTAAGGCGTTCCTCGGTAAGGTTGCTCCCTCGTTGAGCTACGTGTTCACCTAAGACTAAACGTAAAGCTTGATTAAGTAAATGACAGGCCGTGTGATATTTTACTACCACTTCTGAATGGTCAGCCAGTCCGCCTTTGAATTTTCCAACGGTGGCGGTTCTAGAAAGCTCTTTGTGTTTTTCAAATTGTTGATTAAACTCAGCCTCATCAACGTGATAACCTTTTTCCTCGGCCAAGTCTTTGGTTATTTCCAAAGGAAAGCCGTAAGTTTCATAAAGATTAAAAGCGGCCGAGCCGGAAATAAGTTGGTTGGCAGAAAAAGTAGCGGAAATTTTTAAGAATTGTTTTAAGCCTTTTTCCAAGGTTTGGCGGAACCTATCTTCTTCTTGAGTGAGGGCGGCAATAATTTTTTCTTGATTTTTGATTAGTTCCGGGTAAGCGGCTTGGTATTGTTCAATAATTTTTTGAGCAATATTGATAGTAAAGTTTTCCAAGATATTAAGTAGTTTACCGTGACGAATAGCCCGTCGGATTAATTTTCTAACCACATAACCTTGGTCTAAGTTGGATGGTTCTACGCCGCGCGGGTCGCCGATGATAAAAACAGCCGCCCGTAAATGATCAGCAATAATTCTAAAAGAGCGGTCTAATTCCGGAACTTCGCCGTAATTATGGTCAGAACAATTTTCAATTGTTTTGATAATGGCTTGAAAAGTCTCAATTTGATAAACATTTTTAAAGCCATTTAAAATGGCGCAAGTTCGTTCCAAGCCCATACCGGTATCCACATTTTTTTGTACTAGCGGTCGGCAAGTACCAGCTTCGTCTTTATAGAATTGCATAAAGACATTATTCCAAATTTCTACCCATTCTTGGGGTCGGTCTTTAGGATTGGAGGCTGGTTCTGGTTGACCCGAGCCAACATAGTAAAAAATTTCAGTATCCGGACCGCAAGGACTGTTTTTATCAGATAATTGCCACCAATTATCTTCTAGTAAATAAGAAATTTTATTTTCGTTTAAACCTAGGTTTTTCCATAATTGAACAGATTCTTCATCTTTGGGAGCAACGGCGTCGCCGGCAAAGACCGTAATAGCCAACATGCCGGGGTCAATCCCCAACCAGGCTGGATTAGTTAGAAATTCCCAAGACCAGGCAATAGATTCGGTTTTAAAATAATCACCCAAGGACCAGTTACCGAGCATTTCAAAAAAAGTTAAATGGGTGTTGTCGCCCACCTCATCAATGTCTGAAGTTCTAACACATTTTTGAACACTGGCTAAGCGGGTGCCTAGAGGGTGTTTTTCGCCAACCAAGTATGGTACTAGTGGTTGCATGCCGGCCGTGGTAAACAGAACCGAAGAGTCATTATCTGGCAACAAAGAAGCCGAGGGTACAATGGCATGACCTTTGCTTTTGAAAAAATCTAAATATTTTTGACGCAGCTCTTGGGTGGTAATCATGGTGTTGATTATACAAAAAAAGTTTTACTTAGACAAGGTTTTAAAGTATTTAGTTAGCTTGCTATAATCTTGAGTTTGCCAAAATGATTTTTTAAAAGAATCCTTGGTTTTTGATTCCTTGATAACAGTTTTAATTCTAGCTTTTGGAGTAAAAATAATTTTACCAAACCTTTTTAATTCCAGAGCTAAAAATAGATCCTCAGCCCAATAATGAAGGCCAATTTTATCTTTAATCAAAGCCAATTGTTTTAATGATCCTTGTTGATAAGTTTTTAAACGGCAAGCAAAATTAGCACCCCAGAAATAGAAAATATTTTTGGGTTTATAAAATTTTTGCCAAAAGAAAAAATTATAACTACTTAAATTAGCCAGCCAAGAATTAGTAAAAGTAATAAAACCGCCAGTGCCAACAACAGTTGGATCGCTAAAGGGTTCAGTCAATTCTTTTAACCAATCTGGCTGAGCCACAGAATCTCCATCTAAGCAAGCAATAATATCTCCGGAGACTTCCTCAAAGCCCTTGATTCTAGCAAAAATTTGACCAGCCGGACCCTGGTAGCTAATTAGTTTGATAGCGGAAGTTAAATATTTTTTTATTAATTGTTCTGTTTGGTCAGTGCAATTATGAGCAATAATAACAATTTCATCTGCTTTTAAAGTTTGATTTAAAACAGACTTTAAACAGCTCTCAATATTTCTCTCTTCATTATAGGCAATTATTAGGATAGACAGCCTCATATTTTTTTAATAATTTTTACTGCAAAAGTTTTTGATAATCATTTTTTACTTGTTGTTGGTATTTACCAGAAATAAAACATTGTTTAAATTGCCCGATGTCAAAGACCTTGATTTCTTGAGCAGTGCTTACATAAAAATCAGCTGATAAGTTCTTATAATTATTCATTAAAGTTTCCATATACCAGGTATAAGGTTTATTCCCGGTTTGTTCAGCTACACACTCCCCGGCCTCAAGGCTATTAATAATTTTATCTTCAGAAATTAGGCCGCTTTTTAAAGCTAACTTGGCCTTAGTGCCGTAGTCTTTAAGAAAATCCTTGGCTAAAGGCAAGAAATGACTTTGGGCAGTAATGATTTTGGCCACCGTAGAGCTATTAGCAGTATCACTTGATTCAATTTTCAAAGCCGCCATAATAGTTTCTTTTTCTGGTGATTTTTTTAAATTTTCTAGCAAGTTATTAATTATTGAGGTTTTAGTTTCTATTATTTTTTTGGCTTGTTCCAGGGAGGCCTCTGATTGTTGACTTAGATTATTTAGTATCTCCTGTTGGTTAATTTGCTGTTTTATAACTTGGTCGGTAAGTATGGTTTTGCCTTTTTCTTCAATTTTAATTAGGTCGGTTTGAACTTTGGCCATAATTTTTTGATAGGCCTGAAGATCCTTGGTAACTAACTTGATAATTTTTGAATCAGAAGTTTGATTTTTTGTTAAAGTTTGAGCTTCTGATAATTTTTCCGTGGCCAGTTTTAAGTTTAGCGCCAGTTTATCTTCTGGTTTAAAAGTAAATACGGACTGGAAATAATTTTTAATTTGTTTAAAGAAATATTTTGAGCTGCCCGGCAAAGCTATTGTTGGTTGATTTTGATCGGTTTGAGCTTGAGTCGCGTTAAAAGTTGTTATTAAACAAATAATAATCAGGGTGCTGATTAAAATTATTTTTTTCATAATATTTGGTTACTTAATTAATAATGCCTCCGCCTAAGCACACTTCTTCTTGATAAAAAACAATGAATTGACCAGGGGTAATGGCTCGTTGCGGTTCAGTAAAAATCACTTTAGCTTGATCGCCAGCCATTTCGGTTATGACGCAATTTTGGTCAGTTTGCCGGTACCGGATTTTAGCTTGGATGGTTTGGCCGAGTTTAGGAGTTAAGCCGCTGATCCAATGAAGATTGCTGGCCGTAAGCTCGTTTTTGAATAAAGCCGGATGATTTGGCCCCTCGGCCACGTAAAGGATGTTTTTCTCTAAATCTTTACCGACTACATAATATGGTAATTGACTACCGCCGCCATAACCAAAACCGCGGCGCTGGCCAATGGTGTAATACCAAACACCATCATGCTCTCCTACTTTTTTTCCTTCAACCGTCATAATATCGCCGGTTTTTGGCGCTAACTTGGTTTGTAAAAAATGTTTAATTCTAACTTCGCCCACAAAACACAAACCTTGGCTATCGGCTTTGGCATGAACTATGAGTCCGTTTTGTTTGGCAATTTCTCTAACCTTTGGCTTATGATATTCTCCCACCGGAAAAAGAGCCTGGCTTAATTGTTTTTGGGTAATAGTGGCTAAAAAATAAGATTGATCTTTATTGGGATCAACGCCTTTGAGTAATTCCCATAAGCCCGTGGTTAGATTAAGGCGATTTCTGACATAATGGCCGGTGGCCACCAAATCAGCGCCCAGGCTCAAAGCTTTTTCCAAAAAAATTTTAAATTTAATTTCCCGATTGCAAAGAATATCTGGATTAGGAGTTCGACCGACGGCGTATTCGCTAAAAAGATAATCCAAAACATTTTGGGCGTATTCTTTTTCAAAATTAACTACCGAAAAAGGAATGCCGATTTGCGCAGCCACTTGTCGGGCATCGGCTTCATCGGTTTTTTGCGGGCAGATAATTTGACCGTTTTTTTCAAATTCTTCAGTCCAGTTGCGCATGTAAATGCCCTGGACTGCATAGCCTTGATTTTGGAGGAGTTTGGCGGAGACTGACGAATCAACGCCGCCAGACATAGCCACGATAACTTTTTTGTCTGACCCAGTCATGATTTTAACGTAAACTCAGCTGAGAAGATTTTAGGCTAAGTTGTTGATAGTTGTTGAGAGTCCAGCTAGCTAATTTTTGAGCATCTTCCAAGACTCCTTCTTTGGTTTCAGTGCCCATTACTACTACAATTACCTCTGGAGATTTGCTGTTTTTTCTGGCGCTAATGGCAATGTTATTGCCAATTTCTGGCAAATAGCCGGTTTTGCTGGCAGTGACAATAAAATCTTTTTTTCTGGTCATAAGCGGATCAGTGTTGGTGAATTTTTTTATTGCGCCGGTATTTCTAATTTTAAACTGATAGGACCATTTGCCGGCAATGGTTTTGATGGTGGTATATTGAAAAGCGGCTTGGCTTATTTTGGCAATGTCTAAGGCCGAAACCGTGTTACTGGCAGATAAGCCGGTTGGTTCTACAAAAGTGGCGTCCAGGCCCAATTTTTGAGCCTTAAGATTCATTTTAGCCACAAATTGATCTTTGGTTAAGCCAGAATTACGCATAACCAACATAGTAGCATTATTAGACGAGCCTATTAAGGAAGCATGGAGGGCATCGCTTAAAGACATTTTGGAACCAACATTAACCCGTAACCTGGCTCCCCCAACTTCATCTTTTTGACTTAAGGTAACAATAGTATTGAGATTCTTTTTTTGATCCAAAAAAACCATGGCCGAAACCAGCTTGGTTAGGCTGGCAGCAATTAATTTTTCTGTGGCATTTAAATTATAAAGCTCCTTGCCGGTTTTAGCATCAATTACAACGGCAGCTTGAGCGGTTATAATTGGCTCGGTTTGGGCTTTAATTAAACCTGGTACGGCCAGAAATATAACTAACAACAAAAAATAGACTTTGTTTTTATTCATCTTGGTTATTATACAAGTAAAATGGCTTTTTGCCTACCTTATTAGGGGAAAACTAAATAATCTGTTCCCAGGGTAAATTATTTTTACCAAAATGCCCGTAAGCGGCAGTTTGTTGAAAGATCGGCTGACGCAAACCTAAACGTTCAATAATGGCTCGTGGTCTAAAATCAAACTTTCCTTTTATAACCTGGCTGATATCTTCGTCTTTTTCGTTAATGGCGGTAACCATGACCGGCTCAGCCTGGCCAATAGCATAGGCTACGGATACTAAACAGCTTTTAGCTGCGCCGCTAGCCACAATATTTTTAGCTACAAATCGGCACATATAAGCAGCGGAGCGATCCACCTTGGTAGCGTCTTTGCCGGAAAAACAGCCGCCGCCATGCTGAATTAAGCCGCCATAAGTATCAACCATAATTTTGCGCCCAGTTAAGCCGGTGTCGGCTTCAAAACCGCCTTGGACAAAAAGTCCAGTAGGGTTAACTAAAATTTTTACCTCACCAAAACCATTTAATAACGGCTTGATCAATTGTTGGCTTAAAGTTTGTTTAATTTCTTCTTGGCTAACTCCGGCTTGGTGCTGAGTACTAACCAAGACCGTATTTAATTTACCATTTTGAAAAGTAACTTGAGTTTTGCCATCTGGTTTTAGCCAAGTAACTTGCCCGCTGGTTCGCAACTTTTCCAAGTTTTGAGCCAAGCGGTGAGCCAAAACTACGCCAGCCGGCAGATATTCCGGAGTTTCATTGGTGGCATAGCCATACATAATGCCCTGATCCCCGGCGCCGCCAGTATCTACGCCCATAGCGATATCCGGAGACTGTTTGCTGATGTTAGTTAAAATAATCAGGGGCTCTTGGTAGCCGATGTTCTGGTAAACTTCCTCGCCGATTTTTTTAGCATCAATGTTGGCATTGGTAGTTAGTTCTCCACCAATCACTAATAAGCCATGGCCGCCAAAACTTTCAATAGCTACGCGACTTAAGGGATCTTGTTTTAAGCAGGCATCTAAAACAGCGTCAGAAATTTGATCACAGACTTTGTCTGGGTGACCCGAAGTAACGCTTTCTACAGTATAGGACGTTGGGATCAACATAGAATAAATGATAAATAATTAATTTTAAATTATTATAAGAACAAAAAACTCTTTCCGACTAAGAAAGAGTATAATTTAACAATCATATAATTATCTTTCTCCGAGACGTCGGAGCTAGATTTGGCACCTTGCTGAGCTAAGCTCAATAGGTTGTCGGCAGGTTTTATCTGTTTTTTAGACAGAAATCGGGCTAGATCCCTAACTGCACTCTTGATAAATAAATTGTTAAATTAACTGCAATTAGGATAGCAAAATAACTAAGGCTTCGCAAGGCTAGTTATCCAGAGGCTTTACAAAACGTAAAAAATCGTTATAATACTACTACCTTTGTAAATTATTTAATTTTGAAAAAATATGGCCCATAAAAAAGCAGGTGGTTCAACTTCCCTAGGTCGGGATTCTAAAGCAAAAAGACTTGGCGTTAAGCGCCATGATGGTAATTTGGTTAAGCCGGGCATGATTATTGTCCGTCAGCGCGGTTCTAAAATTAGAGCTGGCGTTGGTGTTAAAAAAGGCAAAGATGATACGTTGTATGCTGCTCGAGCCGGTAAAGTTAAGTTTTCTTCCAAGAAGCTAAAAAAGTTTAATGGACGGTTAGAAACCACAAAATTTGTCCAAATTATTTAGTGGATATTGCCGAGTTTAAATTGATATACTTTAGCCCCCGTGAAAACGGGGGTTTTTATTTAAACCTTTAAATAACGCCTAACTGCCAAGAGTGAACTTAAGAAAGTGATAACTGCTGCCACTAAGAATTGGGCGCCAAAAATGGTGAAGAAATTATGGTTAAGCAGGCTGACTAAATTAACTGAGTATTCCTGCAAAAAGCCGTCTAATTTTGGCTGCAGGGCATGAAATAACGGATAAGTAACTAGAATGATAACTATTAAACTAACTATGCTGCAAATAATCCCCTCTATCAAGAACGGCGAGCGAACAAAAGAATTAGTGGCACCCACTAGTTTCATAATGCCAATCTCGTCTTTATGAGTGTAAATCCCCACTTGAATAGTATTAAAGACTACGATAATGGCAATGATAATAAAGAGCAAGCTGATGCCCAAAGCGATTTTTTTGATCTGAATGGTATATTGGGATATCTGATTAATTAAGTTTTTGACTTCTAAAAAGTCTTGGTCATTAATTTCTAGATATTTGCCAAACTCCGGTTTGGATAGATCATTCAACAGGGCCGGGAAATCGGCAATTTTATTAACCTTGATTAAAATACTGCCTTTAAGCGGATTGGCGGTTAAAGATAAGACTGCTTCTTTAATTAGCGGATCAGTGCTGTGCCGTTTTAAGAATTCTTCCAGGGCCTGCTCCGGCTCAACAAAGCTGGCTTCTTTAACAGCACTGATTTTGTTTAATTGACTAACTAGATTTTTGGCTTGATCTGGCGTGGTTTCCGGAGTTAAATCAACATAAACTGAAGTTTTATTTTCCACTATCTGGATAATTTGTTTAGTTAAAAGGCCAAAGGTTATTAAAAAATTAATACAAAATAAGGCCAAGACCATAATGGAAATGGTCATAACAAACAGCCAGATATTCCGCTTAATGCTTTGCCAGGCAAACTTACAAATTCTATAAAAATCTATAATTTATAAAAGATATTTACCTCTAGCCTGGTCACTGATCACCTGGCCGGAATCCAAAATAATCACCCGTTTTTTTAAACCATTAACAATTTCTCGGTTGTGAGTGACTAAAACTACCGTGGTGCCGAGCTCATTAATCTTTTTTAATAAATCAACAATTTCTCTGGTGTTAAGTGAATCTAAATTGCCGGTGGGTTCATCAGCTACTAAAATTTTTGGCTTATGAACTAAAGACCTGGCAATAACTACCCGCTGTTGCTCACCGCCGGATAATTGATGAGGATAGCGCTCGCCCATTTTTTCTATGCCAACAATTTTTAAAACTTGCGGAATAATACTGGCGATTTTTTCCTTACTGACTCCGCAAACCTCTAAAGCAAAAGCCACATTTTCAAAAACTGTTTTTTTAGGTAATAATTTAAAGTCCTGAAAAACTACGCCAATTTGCCGACGTAAGTAAGGAATCTCACTTTGTTTAATCTGAGTGATATCCCAATTGCCAATGGTAATTCGGCCGCTAGTGGGTTTTTCTTCAGAAATAACCAATTTAATTAAGGTGGTTTTGCCGGTACCGCTTTGGCCAACAATGGAAACAAACTCGCCTTCCCCAATATCTAAATTAACATCCTTTAAAGCATAGACATTGGGCGGATAAAATTTACTTACTCCTCGTAATTTAATCATTATTTTATTTTGTCTTAACTGATTTTTGTTGTTGAATAGATTTTTTGGCTGCGGCCAGCTCTTTAGGGTTGGTTATTAGTTCTACTTGAACCCGAACTAAGCCGGCGCTTAAGTTGCTAAGCCCACTAAAAACAGTTTTATCCAAGTCAATCAGCCGATTGGTAGAATCTTCTGGGCCATAATCATTAACCTGAGCGTACTTCATTTTACCAAAATTTTTGCCTTTTTGTAAGTTAGTAACTTTTAATAGGCTGTTTTTAGGAGCAAATTTAAAAGCAGCACAAGGACAATGTTTCCAAGAGTACCAACTGGCCTGGCCTTCCCAAGCATTAATCTTAGAGCCTAAAATAACCTGAGCCCTAGCTTGGCTGGTAGTAGCCCAGATGCTATTATCATTGGTATTATGGTAAGTCGGCAGGGCTTGCCATAGAGTTTCATCAGTTTTTATATAGATGAGTTTTTGTCCAAAATCATTCATCTGGTTGGTTGACGCCTGAAAATTAAATTGAATAATTTGGGGCTCGGAGGCTACTTGGTATTGATAAATATCGGTTTGGGCAAAAGCTTTAGTTGAACTGCCAAAATTTTCTAAATCTGGAATGGTTGAAGTAAGATCAATAACAGCTGGATTATTTAAAGTTATGGTTAAGATTTGATCAATAGAAGCGGTGGCACTTGAATTAGTCATAAGCGGCCAAACTGCTTGAGCGGCAACCACAAAAGGCCAAATTAACAGGAGAATGACAAATAGGACCTTGGTCTTTGGTTGCATAATATTAATTTTTCGTTATAATAAGGATTGATTTTAAACAAGGTCTTGAAGTGGGGTAAGCAGGTATGGTTTAATGGTAGAATATGTCCTTCCCAAGGACGTGGTACGGGTTCGATTCCCGTTACCTGCTCCATTAGGCCGATGTAGCTCAGTTGGTAGAGCGACGCATTCGTAACGCGTAGGTCGTCGGTTCAATCCCGACCATCGGCTCCATTATTGATTATAATTTAAGCAAGGTGATGACTTTGGCTTTTTTTATTTCTTCTGATAGGTATTGGCTAAAAGGATAACGCTTAAAGAATATCTGATAAGCTTGCCAAACTTCTCGGCCTTGATCATCGGTGGTTTTTTGTCCAATTTTTAACAGATGATAACCCTGATTGCTGGTAATAATTGGGCTAATTTGGCCCGGTTCTAAAGTGATGACTATTTTTTGAAGTTCTGGCAATAAGTCACCATAGCTTAACCAACCAATTTCCCCTTTGACCGAGGCAGTTTCATCTTGGTTATATTGATTGGCCAAAATCTGGAATTGCTCTGGCTTGGCCTTGAGCTTGGTAGCTAATTCTTGAATTTTTTGATAAGCCTCTTTATTGGGGCTAATGTTTTCCCAATAGGTTGATAATTTTTCATTTAAAATAGTGGGCCTGACAAAATTATCAACATAGGTTTTTAAATCCCAGTCATATTCTTTTTTAACCAAGTCTTCAATGGCTAGGGGCGAGCCAAAATTGGCTACTAAACTACCCATATATTTAGCTACTTCATCATCAGAAACTTGAAGTTGAAATTTTTTAGCAATTTGTTCTAAGATTTTATTTTCTACGGCTCTTTGTAAAGCTAAAGCTGTGATTGAATTTTTTAGTTTAACCTGAGGTGACAAGGTAGCTATTTTTTCCAACATTTTTTGTTGAGCAAAAACCTCATTAAGTTTGATCATCTGGCCATTAACTATAGTTGCCGGGAAAGGCATTATTTGCCCTAAGCTCGCCCAAAGCCGGCCTTGCCAATTACCCCAATAAAGGCCTAGCGATATAACAATTAAAATAATTATCAAAAAGGCCAGACCGGTTAAAATTTTTTTAGGCACTTGCCAAGCATCCCATTGCTCCAGTTTAAAACCAGTTAGTTTTTTGATAATATTTTGATCATCTTTTTTAATTGGCATAGCAAATTTAATTAGTAATTATTTATTGGGAAAAATATATTGCCACCATTTTTTTAAATTAGATAATTTAGGTGGGGTGCTAGTGGTGACCTGATTGACTAAGATTGGAGCAACACTAGTAGTAGACGTTTCCGGAATAATGATAATTCGCTCCCCTTCTTTTCTTAAATTTAATCTGGTCCGAGCCTCTTTTTCAATAAAATCCGAGCTTTGAAGATAAGTAATTAAATTTTCTAAACTTTGTTGTTTGGTTTGCAGATCGGTAATTTGTTGGTCTAAGCCCGAAAATTCATTATTAAGGGAGCGCCGATTAAGAACCTCCTGTACCGTTTTAATGGTAAAAATAATTATGAATAACACCAGAACCAAACTAATTATTTGTGCCCAATGGAAGCGGAAACTAGTTCTCATAGGCGTATTTTATTTCAGTAAACGCTGTAAAACCTCGCCGCCTAATTTATCTTGAATTTTTTTAACTGCGTCCAGCAGCATGCCTTTATCCCACTGCTCCATGGGCGTGGTGGTGTAAAAGTTTTTTAAATTAATAATGGTTTCTTGCCAAACTTTGGGCTGGCGAATATCTTTAATGATAATGTTGCCAGTCATAATCCGTAAATGCAAATTGCCAAAGTTAAAAATATTTTCGGCCGCACCTTCTCGGCTATAAGTTACATCATGAATTTGTTGATAGCTAATTGGCTGAACAGTTTGATGCCACCAATGAGTTTGTTCTAAAATAATTACCCGATGATTGGTAATTAATAAGCAGGTGTTGCGGTAATTGCTCATTAATATAAATAAAAAAATTAAA
>JAPLWL010000021.1:11927-51495 GCA_026396635.1 Candidatus Komeilibacteria bacterium
AATCTAATTAAAAAAATTAAACCGGCCGCTAAGAGTAGGCCAAAAAGAATCAAACCAATTGTTTGCCAGCGAAACAATAGAAAAATTAAAAAAAATGGCAGGAGAAAAATTAATAAACTAAAGAAGCCGGCCCAAAAATACATTATCCAGAATCTGGGTACTGAGGCTAAAACCTCTTCATCTTCTTTTAAAAATTTGGTAAAATTACTCATATGAAAAGAAAAACTCAAAAAGCTGTTTGGACAGTCATTAGCGCCATGGTTGTTTTATCCATGATTTTGTGGACGTTTGGATTGTTCTATCGTTAATAGTATACAAGAAAAATAGGTTTTTGCCTATAATTAATGTAGGTCTTTGATTAACCTGCCTGCCAGTAGGCAGGTCAAAGACCTACATTGGGCAAAAACCTATTTTTTGAATATTTCTAAATAAACATTGCCGGGAATATCTACTCGGCCCAAAGATTTCATCTTCTTTTTGCCGGCCTTTTGCTTTTCCAATAACTTTCTCTTACGGGTCACGTCGCCGCCATAGAGTTTGGCAATAACATCCTTTTTCATGGCCGACAAGCGCTCTGAAGCAATAATGTGGCCGCCAATGGTAGCTTGAATTTTAATTTCAAACATTTGCCGAGGCAATAAATTTTTTAACTTAGCCACAATTTTTCGGCCCACAAAATTGGCATTGTCTTTGTAAGTTAAAGAAGAAAAGGCTGGTACGATTTCTTCGGCCACCAAAATATCAATTTTTATAACTTCGGCTGGCCGAAAACCAATCATTTCATAACTTAAAGAGGCATAGCCAGAAGAAATGCTTTTTAGATCATCATAAAAATCTATAATCATAACGGCTAAGGGCATTTCATAACGTAAGATTGCCCGATTA
This sequence comes from Candidatus Komeilibacteria bacterium, assembly GCA_026396635.1. Classification (GTDB taxonomy): domain Bacteria; phylum Patescibacteriota; class Patescibacteriia; order UBA1558; family JAPLWL01; genus JAPLWL01. The sequence goes on from JAPLWL010000021.1 coordinate 12,813, forward strand.
GCTTCTAGATATTCGGTTTCACGGTAAACGCCTCGTCGGTCAGACATTAATTGCATGATACTACCCAGATAATTACTGGGAGTAACAATATCAATTTTAATGAAGGGTTCTAAAATTTCAGCAATCGTGCCCGGATCCGGATAGTCTTGTGGATTGGTTACAATAATGACTTGTCCGTTAGTTAAGCGGATTTGATAAGCCACCGAAGGTGCGGTAGCGATAAGTTGTAAATTAAATTCACGGCGCAATCTTTCTTGAAATATTTCTAGATGAAGTAAGCCTAAAAAGCCGCACCGAAAGCCCGAGCCTAGGGATAAAAAATTTTCCGGCTCATAAGTCAGGGCCGCATCGTTTAATTTTAATTTGCCAATGCCTTTGCGGAGTTTTTCAAATTCAGAACCGTCTTGCGGAAAAATACTAGCAAAAACCATGGGTTTTATCTGTTTGTAGCCAGGCAAGGGCAGAGCCGGATCATTGGCCAGAGTTACAGTATCGCCTACCCTTACTTGATCAATTTCTTTTAAGCCGGAAACAATATAGCCAATTTCCCCACTTAGTAGTTCTTGGTTTTTGATTAAGTCTGGTTTAAAATAGCCAACTTCTAAAACCTCACTGACTTGTCCGGTAGCTAAGTGTAAAATTTTATCCCCGGCCCTAAGAGAGCCGTTTTTAACTCGACAAAAAGCTACTACGCCCCGATAATCATCAAAATAAGAATCAAAAATTAAAGCTTGTAATTTATTTTGAGTTTTGCCAATTGGTTCGGGGACTTTTTTAATAACTGTTTCTAGAATTTTTTCAACATTTTGTCCGGTTTTGGCTGAGACCGGAATAATTTCTGAAAAATCACAACCCAAAAGGTGAGCAATTTCCTGACTTACTTCTTCTACTCGGGCATTGGGCAGATCAATTTTATTTAAAACTGGAATAATAGTTAGGCCCTGCTCTAAGGCTAGATATAAATTAGCCAGGGTTTGAGCCTCTATACCTTGTGTTGAATCAACTACTAAAATAGCACCCTCAACGCAAGCTAAAGACCGGGAAACATCATAGTTAAAATCAACGTGGCCAGGGGTATCAATTAAATTTAGTTCATAGCCTTGATAACTCATCCGCACTGGCTGAAGTTTGATGGTGATTCCCCGTTCTCGCTCCAGATCCATTCTATCTAAAAATTGCTCTTTCATTTCACGATCCGGAACAGTTTTGGTAATTTGTAAAAATCTATCAAATAATGCAAAAGTTACGAATCAAACGATTTTCCAGCATAAGCTTTTACGGACGTTTGGCCAAAAATCGCCAATATTTACCCAGCCAATTTTTAATTAAGGCAATTTCTTCACAATTAGTTAGTAAACTGGAGGCAAAATAAATTAAGACACCAACCAGTCCGGCGACTAAGCCTTGAGTGGCAATTCCCCAAAAAGTATGCATATCAACTAGATTAGCCAAAATTCTTAAGACAATATAAACTCCTAGGCCAGCCAGTAAGGCATTAAAAGTAATTTTAATGGTGGCCCAGATAATTCGGCGGTCATCTAAGCGACCCAGTTTGAATTTTAGAAAAATATAAAGCAGGATTAATTGAGTAATACCGCCTGTAGTTTGGGCGGCAGCCAAGCCAATTACTCCGTAAACCGGCGCCAGATGCCAAGCTAAGTAAATAGTTAAACCAACATTAATTAAACTAATTAAAACTGGAGTAATGGTATCTTCGAGCGCATAAAAAACTCGGGCTAAAGTAGGTATTAAGCTTTGAGCAAACAAACCAATGGCAAACCAACCTAAGGTTTGAGCGGTCCAATAAGTCGCCTGCCAATCAAACTGACCAGCGCCTAGCACTACCCTAACAATCTGCGCGCGCAATAAAATAATAAAAACAGTTATGGGTACTGAAAAGAAAATAATTCGCCGCACTGATAAAGAAAAAGTATCTTGGAAACGATCAGAGTTGCCATCCCGCAAAGTTTCGGCAAAAACCGGAAAAACCGCAATGGCCAAAGAAACGCCGACTAGGCCAATGGGTACGTTTTGCAAATTATCAGCTAAACGGTAAATGGCTAAACTGCCAGCCGCCATTTGGGTAGCCAACATGGTAATAATTATTTCAGTAATTTGATTGCCGGCCAAACCAACAGTCCGGGGTCCCATTAACAAAAAAACTCGCTTAACTTCTTGGCTAATTTTAATAGAAAATTCCCACTGCCAGCCAACTTTCCTGGCTTCCCAAAATTGGATAGCCAGATGACCAAAAGCTCCTAACACTACACCCCAAGCCAAGCCGGTTAAGCCAAGCCAAGGATAAAACAATACGATGCCCAAAATGATGCCTAAGTTATAAATAATTGGGGCGGCGGCAAAAGTGGCAAACCGACGCAAAGAATTTAGCATACCACCCACTACATTAGAAATTGCAAAAAAGACAATACTTAACAACATTATCCTGGTTAGCAAAATAGTATCAATTAACTGTTGGCCGCTAAAACCCGGAGCAATAAAACCCATTAATTGTGGAGCAATAACTAAAGCAACAATGGTTAGGGATAGTAAGATAATTAATAAAATATTTAAAACTGAATTGGCTAGGCGCCAGGCGGCCTTGGCATCATTTTGGTAAAGCTTGGTAAAAATTGGAATAAAAGCTGAGGCCAGGGCGCCTAGAATTAGAGTGTTAAAAATTAAATCCGGAATTTTGAAGGCGGCGTAATAACTGTCTAAAGTTGAACCAGCACCAAAATTAGCCGCCAGTAAACGATCTCTTAATAAACCGGCAATTTTGCTTAGAACCGAAAAAAGAGCAATTATTATTGCTCCTCCCGTTATACTAGCAGTTAATCTGGACCAAATTGACTTTGCCATGACCGGATTATAGTGATAAATCAGAATAAAATCAACTATTTTTTAACTATATTTAGAATAATTTTTTCATCTTGAGTCTGGGTGTAGCTAATAGTTAATTGGCCCACTTCACTTTCTACTAGGGCGTTAGCTGGTGACTTATTAATGGTAACTTCATAATTTTTAGGCCAGCTAAAATGGTTAATAATTTTTTGATTATTAAGGCCGGATTGTTTTTGAATCAGCAACTCATAGGTACCTTGTTTGGCTTGCGGCCAACCTAATTTATTAAGCCAATTTTTTAAGCGGTTGGTCTGCCATTGGATTAAGCCGCTCGGCAAATGGTAAACAAAACTCAAAGTTTTATTTTCACTAGGAGAGGTTAAGAGCCAGTTGCCAAAAGTTTTTTTACCAAATTCTTGATTGATGCTGGTTTGACTAATAGGGTCTTTGGTAATTTCCCCGCTAATCCGGAGGAGATCAGGATCCGAAGTTAAATAGCTGGCTGGTTTTTGAAAATTTTCTGGCGTCGGTAAAATTTGACCCGTTACTTTTAGAAGTTCGGCACTTAGGGGTGCATAAACTCTAATAAAAGAATTGTTTTGATTAAAGCTAAAGATGTCAGTTGGGATGGCTGATTGCTGAAAACGGTTAATTGATACAGTTTTTAAAATAGAATCGTCGGAAGCAAAATTAATGTACTGTTCCAAAGTTTGAGCGGTATATTTATCACTTTTGCCGCCGCCAATGTTTTGAGTTATAGCTAAAGTATAATCGCCGGTAGTTGAAGCAATACGACCGGTCCACTGCCAAGCATCAGCTTTTTGCTCTAAATCTTGATTTTTAAAATAAAGCTGAACTTCTTTTTGTTTTAAACCATTTAAAACTGTAGTCAGAAGACTAGTATATTTTTCTTTGGGCAAATTTTGCAGTCTGGCTAAAATAATTGGGGCGGCATCGGCAATGATTTGTTTAGGTTTATTTTCCACTTTGTCGTATTTAAATTCAACTTGTTTTTGCAGTTCATCAATAACATTTTTTTCATCAAGAGTAACTTGAAATTTAGGCAAAGTGACTGGGCCAACTAAATTTAACAATTTTGGCAATAAAGAAGCATTGATAGCAATGACGCCATCCGTGCTTGGTCCGCCAGCCTTTTCATAGAACCATTGGATTTTTTGAGCGTTAGCATTAAAGTCTGGCCACCAATTGGCATCTTGAGCCATCCAACGGCCACCCTTTCCTACTAATCGCATAGGCTCTGGGCTCATAGTATAGTTAGTGGCTTGGCCTTGAAGATCATAAAATCCACCACCAGGAATATCCATTTTGGCAATTTGACCATTACGTAAATCAACTTGGGCAAAACTACCTAAAAATCCACCGCCAGCCCGTAATTCACCTTCGTTCTGAAAAACAAGCAAGTAACGGCGTTCTTGATTGTAGCCCAAAATGTCATTTAATGAAGTTGTTAAATCTTTTAATTGGCTTAGCTGGTTGATAAAATAAGGCAAAAATATTTTTAAGTCTTTAATTTGATTTTGATATTTTGTTGGTAAGCCAAAAGTAGACGCCTGCTGTAAAGAAGCATTAGCGGCTTGAGCTTGAGGCAAAAGATCGTCCAGCTGTTTTCTAGCCCAAGGTAATTGCTGGTCGGCGGATTGCTGTTGAGCCGTCCAAACAGCTAAACTGGTAGTAAATTGCTCAGCTAATTTGGTTAATTGAGTAGCGCCGGTAATTAAATAACTGGCACTTTCTAAAGGGTTTAAGCCAAATAAAACTTGCCGCAAATTGGCTTGAGTATTTTGGAGATAATCGGCGGCTTGAGTTAAGGAATTTTCAGCTGATTGAAATTTAATTAAGGCGCCTTCCCAATCAGCTGCCGTGGCCGCTTGGACTCCGGATTGCAAATCTCTGGCCGCGGTTTGGGAAATATTTACTAGTTGATCTTTAATAACATTAACTTTTTTGTAAAAAACAAAGCCCTTGACCGGCATGACTAACAAAAAAGCAAAAACAATAAAGGTCAGGACAATTCTAATTCTTTCCAGCGAAGGTAGCCAAAGTAATGGGGGTTTTTCTATAAAAGCCGGCAGAGTTTTTTTCTTTAATTGAAATTTTGGAAATTTAAAAGCGACTTTATCTGGCCAGCGCAAAAAAGAGGAGGTTTGAACTGGAATGGGTTTGCCGGGAGTCGGTTCTTTAGGACGAACTATTTTTTCCGGCGGCCGCAAATCCAAAAGATGGCCAGATCTGTCTAGATGGTTTTGAATATTAACTTCGGAAGTTTGGCCGTTTTTATCCAAGACAACCTTCCGATCTGTAATGGTAGCCAATTGTTTAGAAGTTAAGCTTGGCCAGGGCAGATCTTCCATTGGCGTTTTATTGGCTTCAACAGCAAAATCCCCTTCTTTGGCGGTTAATTCTTCCAAATCCCAAGCTAGTAACGGCGTAAATTCAGGTTCTATTTCTGTAGCCGGTTGTAAAAAATCAACCTCAACCGCCGAAATAGTGGTCCGTTGATGATGTAGGCTGTCGGCGGCAAAGGCGCTCCGACTAGACAAAAAAGACCTAGGGCCAATTTTGGTAGTGCTAGTTTTGGAAATGCCAATGGTTTTTTTACTAGAAGCCGCTGCTTTTTTCTTTGGTTCTGTATTTTTAATTTGTTTTGGCATCAAATTATCTTTTTACGTTGATAATTATACCACAAACCTTTTCAAAATACCAAATGAGGCTATGATAAAATTTTAACTAGACCTAAATCGGCGTTTACTTCTACCCTGTCTCCAGTTTTAAGGAGTTGAGTGGCAATTTTAGTGCCAACAATGCAGGGTTTTTTCAGCTCGCGGGCAATAATCGCGGCATGACAAGTTAAACCGCCTTCATTGGTGATAATAGCTTTGGCCTTTTTTAGGGCCTGGATAAAGTCCGGCGAAGTCATGTCGGTTACTAAAATTTCGCCCACCTTTAATTTATTAATATCTTTTTTGTATCTAATTATTCTAACCTTGCCACTAACATTACCTCGAAAAGCAACAGAACCTTTAATAGCTTGGTTTTGAGCCTGAACAATTGTTTCCAGAGTTAGATTTTGATCAGCAAGTTTTTTCTTAAGACTAGGCAGCGTAAGAATTTGATGGTGAAAAATACCGTAACCCCGCGACCGTTTTTTAATGATGTTAATAGTTTTAGAGTCAAATTTTTTATTTTGGACAGAAAAAACCTCGGCCGGAGTCACCAAATTGGCAATGATTTTATATTTGGGAAAATAGTAAGTAAAAAAATTTACAAATAACCTATCGCCGGCCTCGCCATATTCTTGCGTCTTTTCTCTAAGCTTGAGCAATTGCTTCCTGATAGCTAAGGGAATTTTAAGCAAATCAATGGCATCAAAAACAATGGCTTGGGTAGCCCACCAGCGTACCCATAACTGATAAAACTTTTTTAAATCAGTTATTGAGTTTATTTTTTTCTTACCTTGATAATAAGCCAAGATAACTTTCCAACGAGCAGAAAACTCTTTAATTAGCTTTTTAGCTTCAATGGGCTTATTAATTTTTTTCACCTCGGCCGCATAAATTCGCGCCAATTCCTCTTTTTCATACCAAACAGAAATTTTATTGCTAGAATTTTCTTTTAAAAACAAATTATCTTTAACATCAAAATCAATCCACTTCTTAACAAAATAAGCATCCGAATCATGCCAGGCCCAGAAGTAAAATAAAGAATGTTCCCGGGTTAGCAACTTAGTGAGAACTTTTGGTTTTAGCATGGCGCTTTAAAATTTTAATGACGCCAGTGTTGGCGTTTAATTCTATTTGATCACCGGTTTTTAGCACTTCAGTTGCCACTTTAGTGCCGATAATGGTTGGTTTTTTTAACTCTCTAGCACTGATGGCCGCATGACACGTAATACCGCCTTCATCAGTAATAATGGCGGCAGCTTTCTTGATTGCCGGCAAATATCTAGGGTTGGTCATATGGGCCACTAAAATTTCGCCTGGTTTAAGGGTGTTAATTTCTGAAGTTAGGTTAACCACTCTAACTTTGCCAGTAACTTTTCCCTTAAAAGCAATTTGGCCAGTTAATTGATTAGTGGCCAGTGGTAAAGGATTAAATGACAGAGCCTTTATTTTATTTAATGGTTGCAGTTGGCTTTGTTGATAAATAAATCCTTGTTTTTTTCGTTGGTCAAAAGTTTTAAGTTGTAATTTAGAAAAAGGTTTATTAAATAAAGAAAAAACTTCGGCCGGAGTAATAATTTCCGCATATTGAGCGTATTTAGGGTATTGTTTTTTGAAAAAATCTAAAAACAAAAGCTCGCTATCATCAGAAAACTTTTCAGTTTGCTTTCTTAAATGTTTAGCTTCTGTCACTTGAGGCCCGCCAAAAGTTAAACTGTCTGGCGCCGGAATCCAGTAGATTAAAGACATCAGCGGCCACCAGGCAGTTAGGTTTTGATAAAACTTACCAAACTCTTTGATGGAACTGATTTTTCTGCCTTGGGCGTAAGGCTTAAGAGGTTGCCAATATTTGAGAAAGTATTTTTTAACCTTTGGAAAAAATTTATGATCTTTTAAAGTTTTGTCTCTAATAAGTTTGTCAAAATAATCTAATTCAGTTCGGTCATAATAAATTGTTATTAGCGGCGAAGCAGCTTTTTTAACAAATAAAACTTGAGCTAAGCCTTGACCTAGCCACTTCTTTAGTCCGAACCTATCTCCCTCTTCCCAAACCACACAACTGAATAGGGACAATTCCCGTTCAAACTGTCTATCAAATAATAATTTTTTATCCAGCACTAAATTTTTAGTGCTGGATTTATTTTTTTGTTTCACCGCAAGCTAATTGATTAATTAAATCTACTGACACTTCTTCGTCAAAATGAAAAAGTACTTGGCCATCTTTTTCTTTATGGTAAAAAACATGAATTTTTTGGCCGCCATCGGGCCCGGTATCAATAAATATTTTAAAACCTTCGGTGGGAGCAAAGTTTTCATCATCTAATAATTTAATTAATATGTCTCTTTGTTCTTTGCCCTTAAGTGTCTCAATAATTTTTAGTAAAAAAGCCTCCAGCATACCACCATGAGAACCAAAAAATCTAGACAGTACATTAGATGGGTATTTTTCCTGCTTAACTAACCTATCCCAAACCGGAGCAACTTTAAGATGCTTTTGTATAAACTTTGCCACTCGAGCCGACAAACGGCTATAAGTATAAACACTAGTAGTGTCACCCAATTCTTTAGCTAATTGATCACTTTCGTTGGTAATAAATGATAAATAACCATCGCCATACCAATGTTCGGCCACTGCAGCGCCAAAAGGTCCGGAATAATCCATACTTAAATCCAACTCTGGATCAATGACAATTTTAGTACCGATTTTTAAAGTGGCATTTAATTTAGCTTTTAGCTCTTCAAAGCTTTCATCGCCGGTGATTTCCGCTTCAGCGCCGGCCATTTTTAATAGGGCTGAATGTGGCGCTCGTTCTCTTGGACTGCCAAAAGCCAAAGATTGTCTAATCTTACCTGGCTCAGCTTGTTTTTTTATAAAATGGCGTCCGGCCGGTGATAACGGGTTGACAGAATCATCACTAAAAATATTTTCTTTTATGCTGTGTCTGAAAAAATCCAATTCAATTCTGGATTGATATTCTTTTTCTGGCTCCGGGCTGAGCAATGCCTCCTTAATTCTTTCCATATTATTTAGATTTTAAAATTTTAACTATACCATTGTTAGCATTTACTTCAATAAAATTTCCATTTTTTAACATTTTAGTAGCTAATTTAGTACCCACAATACACGGTATCTTAAATTCTCTGGAAATCAAAGCCGCGTGACTCATTAAACCGCCCTCATCAGTAACAATAGCGCTGGCTTTTCTGATGGCTGGCATCAATTCCGGACCAGTAGTTTCTGAAACTAAAATCTCGCCCTTTTTAAATTGTCTTAAGTAGTAGCTGGGATTATCTGATAAAGGAATAATCCTGACTTTTCCCCTAACTAAACCTTTGCAAGCAATGGTTCCGACCAATTCTTTGATAGTTAGTTTAGGGACTAACTGTTTGGCTAATTTTTTAACCTGGGCACCCGTTTTTATAATAACCTTATTAGACTTTAGCTGAGTTTGTAGACAAGAAGATATTTGGCGGTGATTTTGATTGTTAACTTTTTTGTTTCTAAGTAGATTTTTGACTTCGTCAACTGTCAAAGCAATAATATCGCGGCGGTTAGTTTTTTTAATAATAGCTATAACCAAACGGTCTAAAACTGAATCTTGGCTTAAACAAAGTTTATTTAAAGGTCCTCTGATTTGAAATTTTAATTTTTGAATAGTTATTAAGTAACGAATCAGTCTTTGAGCTTGCAACGGTAAATGATTTATTGTAATTGAGTTTGATTTGGAATGAGCTGAGTAAGTTCTTTTTCAATTTTGATAAAATTAAAATATTCGGTTTGCTTGTAAAAAATAAAGGCTTGTTGAATTGATTTTTGAAATTGATCCAAAGCCAATATTAGCTCTTTATTTGAAAGAACACGGTGGTATTGTAGTTTGAGAATCGGCCTTAACTCTTTTAGAGATTTTTTATAGCCTTGTTTTAGTTTTATTAAGATGTTTTTAGTTAAAGCCTGTTTAAAACCAGCATTAGCCAGTTGAGTTAAGGAATTGTGCGGAAAAAACATTTCCATGCGGTTGTGATCAAATAATGCCAAAGGTTGTTCTTTTTTATAACATGGTAAATATATGCTCATGAAAAAGACACTGGAAAAATTGATTTTAAAAATTGATTCGTATTTGATCATTTCTTTTTGACTAAAGTTGTAATCGGCCGGGATTGGACAATATAAAATTTACCTTTTTCATAAGCCCATTCAATGTCGCAAGGAAAATTATAGTGTTTTTCAATTTGGCAGATAATCTTACTCAATTTGATGATTTGGGCATCTGTTAGGGCCTGTTTTTGGCCTTTGGAGACGGATATTGCCTGCCATTTTGAACCGCCAATAGAGGTTTTATACAATCCCCGTTCTTGGACACTAATATTTTTATCAATAATCCGTAAAGGCTTTTTTTCTACCACATAACTATCCGGAGTAATACTCCCTGAAACAATGGCTTCACCCAAGCCAAATCCGGCCTCTATAATTAATTGGTTATAATCTTCAGTGACCGGGTGCACGGAAAAGGCAATACCAGAAACTTCCGATTGCACCATTTTTTGAACTACCACGGCCACAGAGATTTTTTGCTGATGAAGTTTTTTCTCAAACCGGTAAAAAATAGCGCGAGGCGTAAACAAAGACGCCCAACATCTTTTAACATTTTCTAATAATGTTTTATTGGTAGTATTAAGAAAGCTGTCTAATTGACCAGCCCAAGCAGCTGAAGCAGAGTCTTCGGCGGTGGCTGAAGATCTGACTGCCACAAATTTAGTATTTAATTTTTTAAAAAACTTTTGAATGTCACTGGCAATTTCCTTAGGCATTTTGGCCCGCAAAATCAAAGCTTGGATTTTGGCTGAAGCCTGTTCTACTGTGTCAATTTTTTTAATATTGACTGAATGCAAAATAGAGTCTATTTCTACATTAAGATCAGTTTCGTCCAAAAACTTTTCAAAACTGTCAGCTAAAATTACAAAGCCTGGCGGCACCGGAATACCGACTTGGGTCATTTCACCTAAAGAAGCGCCCTTGCCACCAGCCTGATCCACATCTGACTTAGATAATTTTTTAAAATCTTTAATATACATTTATTTTATTTGATTTAATAATCTCAACCACTCTTGGCCAAAAGTTTGCCAAGAAAAACGCTGACAGTTAATAAACCCAGCTTGACGCAATCTGTCGGCACAACTTGAATCATTAACAAACTCTTGCCAGGCAGCTAATAACGATTCTTGCTGTTTTGGATGAAAATAAATAACTGATTCGCCTAAAATTTCCGGCAAACAAGAAGCATTAGAGGAAATCACCGGACAATTAAGATTTTGTGCTTCTAAAGGCGGAATGCCAAAACCTTCGTATAAACTTGGGAAAATTAAAGCCTGGGCTTGTTTGTATAAAGTTGTTAATTGCAAATCCGTGGCTTCGCCAAAAAAGATTACCGAAAAATCGCGAGTTTGTTTTTTTAATTGGCTATAAAAATAATCTGATCGGCCTACTAAAACTAACTGATAATTATTTTGCTGATTAAATTTAGTCCAAGTTTTAATTAAAAATTCTAAATTTTTATGAGGATAGGCCGCGCCAACATACAAAAAGAAAGGTTTATTAATAACATTTGGTAATTCCACTAAGGCATCAGCTAGGTTGGATAATTCTTTGCCTTCGTAAATAACTAAAACCTTAGACGGTTTTAAACCCAAAGTTTTAATTACATCCTGGCGTACAAATTCGGTTGGTACAATAATCTTTTCGGCCCGCAATGCACTAATAACCAAAAGCATTTTAGATAAATAGACTTTAAGCCAGTAAATTGGCTTAGGTAGAGTTGTGGCTCGCGATCCCGGAAAATGCCAAATAGTTAAATCATGAATAACCATCCAAAACTTAACCGGACAAAATAACGGCACATTAAAATGAGGAAAAATTCAAAAATACTATACCAGCGCCACGGCCATTGTTTAGCTGATAAGCCGCTAAAATAATCCAGCTGATCTTTTGAATAATAGTAATAAGTTAATTGATGAGTTTGCTGTAATCTAAGTCCTTTGACTAATTCTAAAACATAGCGGCCAATACCACGATGACGAGTCCCAATCATTCTAGCGTCAACACCTATTTTCATATATATCTTTAAAGTAATTATACAGTTCCTGGGCGGTTTTTGACCAGGTAAATTCTCTAGCCCTTTCATAAGCCGGGATTAATAAATGATCAGACTTATTAGGATTTTGAATAAAATCAGTTAGGGTCTTAGTTAGTGATTCTAAATTTTGAGGATCAACATAAATGGCATTATCACCCATTAATTCCGGCAAGCTGGTAGTTTGGCTGCAAATAACCGGGCATTTTGAAGCCGCAGCTTCTAAAACCGGAAAACCAAAACCTTCATGTAGGCTAGGAAAGATAAAAGCCTGGGCGGCTTGATACAAAGCCGGACGATCTTCGTCAGCCACATAACCCAAAAATTTAACCTTTGAGCTGGCCCCTAATTTTTCAACATAATTAATCAAACTGCGATCTTTAATGTGCCCGGCAATAACTATTTGATACTCGCCTAGTTGATTTTTTTCTTTTAATTTAGCCAAGCTCTCAATAATCAATTTAACATTTTTCCTTTTCATGACATCTCCCAAGAATAAAAAGTATTTTTCTGGCAATAAATATTTAGTTTTAACTTGAGTTAGAGTTTCATTTGACGCTGTTTGAAAAAATTTTTCTTCAATCCCTGGATAAATCACTCTAATTTTTTCGGCCGGGACATTAAACAATTTAATCATTTCCTGCTTGGTATGTTCGGAAACCGCCACAAAATAATCAAAATAGTTGGTTAATTTTTTTGCTAAGAGCACGTGCCAAAGCCGCTCTTTCCAAGGATACCACTGGGGCTGAATTAAAAAAGAACAATCGTGAATAGTGACTATTCGTTTAGTTTTACCATTGGCAGCTTTTTTGTTAACAAAAGTCAGATTGGGAAACCAAATTAAATCAGGATTATTAACTAAGCTTTCAAATTTTGGCCAATTAAAAAAACGCTCTAAAGGCGTAAAAAATTTGTTAGGGATCCGGTACCGAAATAATTCAGCACCTGAGCCAATCAATTCATCCACTTGATGATTTAGACTAAAACGATTATCAAAAAAAGACCATTTTACTCCGGGTAAACTTTTAAGCTGTTTAACCAGGGCGGCGGTATAATAGCCCACTCCGGACCACGGCTGGTAACCCAAAGAACGCAGATCAACGTTAATTTTCATAATCTTTAATGGAGCCTGCTTTCAATATATTCGCCCATTTCTTTTAAAAACCTTTCCTGGCTAAATTTTTGAGCATAAGCTTGAATTGCCGCCGGATCAAATTGCTTAAAATCAAAACGTAAAACCGCGTCAACCAAGCTTTCCCAAGTTTGTTCTTTAAAAAAGGTACCGGAAACGCCTTCAATAACGCTTTCCAAAGCTCCGCCGGCCTGATAAGCAATAACTGGCGTGCCGGCCGCCATGGCCTCTACTGCCGCAATGCCAAAATCTTCTTCCTGTGGGTGAATAAAGGCTTTAGCGTGCTGTAAAATTTTATTCCGTTCAAAGTCTGGAAGCTCACCTAAAAATTCCACATTGGATTTGGCTAAGGCTTGTAGTCTGACTAATTCTTCGCCGCCGCCAATAACTTTAAGCGGTAAGCCAAGCTGATTAAAAGCCTTAATAACCAAGTCCACTCTTTTATAGGGCCTTAATCGTCCAACAACCACAAAATAATTTTCTTTTTCTTTTATGGCTGGACTAAATTGACTAACATTAACCGGCGGATAAATAACCACAGAATCCCGGCCGTAATATTTTTTAATCCGACTGGCAATAAAGTTTGAATTGGCAATAAAATAGTCTACCCGCTGGGCAGCGGACCAATCCCATTGCCTGAGCCAAGTTAAAACAAAGGGCAAGATCTTTTTAACAATTCTATTCTGAGGCAAATCCTCTACGTATTGATGAGTGTCGGACCACAGATAACGAGTGGGCGTGTGGCAATAACAAAAGTGTTTAACGTGAGTAGAGGTCACAATCCCCTTGCAAAAAGCTGAAGTAGAAGATAAAACCGCATCATAGTTAGAAAAATCAAACTGTTCCCAAAAAGTCGGCATCGCCCATAGGTACCATTTTAAATGATTGTAAGCGCCCGGCCATTTAGTTAGCCCGGATTCAATAATTTTAGTGCCGGTAAAAAAATTACGGCTTTCCGGCCCGGCCAACAAAGTATAAATCGGGCTGGCCGGATACAATTTAACCAACTCTTTTAAAACATGCTCGGCACCGCCAATTTGTAATAAGTGATCATGGACTAAAGCAACTTTCATAATTTTTATTCAGCTGTCCTCCGGCGCAAGATAGTTAACGGAGTTTTTAATAAAATTTGTAAATCTAAACCAATTGACCAATTTTCAATATAATATAAATCCAACTTAACCTCTTCTTCCCAAGGTAAATCGCTGCGGCCGGAAATTTGAGCCAAACCAGTTAAGCCTGGTTTGATGGCCAGTAACCGGCGATCATCAGTGCGATAGCGTGAAACTTCTTCTGGTTCATGAGGGCGCGGGCCCACCAAGCTCATCTGACCAACTAAGATATTAAACAATTGCGGTAATTCATCCAGGCTAAAACGTCTTAGCCATTTGCCCACTTGAGTAATTCTTGGATCATTCTTCATTTTAAATAACGGCCCATCACGGCGTTCGTTAAATTGGTTTAATTGGCCAGATAATTTTATTTCATGAGCATTTATTACCATAGATCTAAACTTGTATAAGCCAAAAAGTTGCCGTTTAGCCCCAATACGATTTAACCGAACAAAAACCGGGCCTCTAGAATCCAACTTAATAATTATGGCCAAAATAATAAAAATTGGTAATAAAATTATAATGCCCAACAAAGAAATAATTAAATCACAAATTCTTTTGACTACCCGGCCCCAGCCATCCAAAGGCGTTTCTTTGCAGCTAACCAAGGGCAAGCCGGCCACAAAATCAAATTCTACCCTACTAGAACGAGTAGCTAGTAATGGCGTGGCATATTTGAATGTTAGATAGTGATTAAGACAATATTTTTGCACTTCAATCAGCTCTTCTTCCTGGCCGTGGGCTAAATAGATTAATTCATCAGCTGGCTCTTTTAAAAGTAATTGATTGAGTTCATTTTTTGTTGTTTCAGACCATTCGGAGTATTCTCCGGCTAATCTAAAACCAAAAGATGGATGATAAAAAAATTCTTCTTTAAGTCTAAGTCTGGCTTCGGCTTGACCCACGACTACTATTCTAGTAACTCCGTAGCCTTTGTAGTAAAAAATTTTCTTAATTAAATGAACCGCTAATCGTTCTAAGGAAATATAGACAACGGCGGCTAGCCAAGCAGCCAAAATAATAAAACGAGAGGAAAATAATTGGGTGTTAAAAAAGAAGGCCACTACAATAATTAAAGTGGCGGCTGAACAGCTAATAAAAATTTTAGTTAAATCAGAAGTAATTTTCCGTCGACGAAAACTGTACAAACCACTTAAGGCAAAAATTATCAGCCAATATGGAATAATCATTAAGCTGATAATAATAAACTTATGATAGGGTAAATTAAAAATAACCGGCATTAAGTCGGTAACAAAAGTTTGAAAACGCAAGCCGTAAGCGCTTAAGCCGGCTAAAAATAATCCTACAAAATCAAGCGGGACTAACAGGGTGGTAAAAAGTAATTCGGATTTTTTCATATCAAGGATACGCCCTATTCTATTGCTAAAGGAAGTAAATAGCTGCTCACTTAAGATTACGATAAGCCGAATTCTGTCGAGGACAATCATTTCTCTAGCCCCACTATTGCTAATGGGATCAAGCAACCAACCCGCTCCGACGTTGGCAAGCCAAGTCGGAGCCTATTTGGTTTTGCACTGGGTAGAGTTTACCTCTTTTTCTTTGTCGCCAAAGAAACGAGCCAAGTCATTACCTGGCTATTTCACCCTTACCCCGCACTACTCGCTTCGCTTGAGTGCGGGCCATGCCCCTCTAAATAATTAAGGGACTTACCATGACTCAACCGCAAGGAGTAATGTGGGGAGGAATATTTTCTGTTGCACTTGTCCTATACCAACTTAAGCGCATTTTCCTAAGTTGATACGGCGGCCATTAACCGTTACCCATCCCGAAAGTCGGGATCGCTGTAGTGTTCGGACTTTCCTCCCTAAACCATTTTCATGGTTCACGGCGATTGCCTATAATCTTAAGTGAGCGACTATAATATAATATAAAATTGATTAGTTGTCAAAGTTTTATGGCTTTTAAAGCACTAAGCGTTAATTGGGCTGTATTTTTCCAAGAAAACTTAGCAATTTGACTCTGAGCTTGAGCTAATAACTCTATTTGATAATTATGATCATTAACTACTTTGTCCAAGCCATTAATCAAAGAATTAATTGATTGCGGCTCAACATAACAAACTGCTTGTCCGCCGATTTCATGAATTATTGGCAAGTCACTAGCTACTACCGGACACTTACAACTCAGTGCCTCTAAAACCGGCAAGCCAAAACCCTCGGCTAAGCTAGGAAAAAATAAACACTGAGCTCCACTATACAATGCGGCCAGCTCATCTTGATTAAACTTTTCAACTCTAACTATTTCTGCTTGATGTTCGGCAATTAAATTTTCAACTTTATCAAAACCAAAGCCTGAAGAACCGGCCAAAACCAATTGAAAATTATGATTATTTTTTTGGTTAAAAACAATGAAAGTCTTAATGATGTTTTGAATATTCTTTTTTGCTTCTAATCGGCCTACAAATAAAATATAAGGTTTAGAAATGATTAATCTATTAAGCAGAGATTTAATTTCTAAATCAGCCCGTTGATAAAAAATTGCTTGATCAATTCCCAATGGTGTTACTTTAATTTTTTCCCCAACCCTTGGATATTTAGATACGGCGTAATCTTTAACCGCTTGAGATGGCACCAAAATCAAATCGGCTTGATGTAAAACTTTTTGCCAACCATGTATTAAAATTTTACGCTGTTTTGGGAAATAACTTTCTGGCCAAGTTTCATAAGCAAAATCATGCCAAGTAATCGCTTGTGGGCAATTTTTTATCGGCGGCAAAACATAGGCCGGCACCAACAAAATTTCAGGTTTGTGTCTTAAAAGCTCCCAAGATAAACCCAATTTACTCCAGCCCTTATTAGTCGGCCAACCTAGTTGATGCCATTGAAAATTAGCCGGCAACTCTGGTAAGTCACTGGGCTTGCTTCTGGGCGAATACAAAAAATATTGATTTTGATCATCAATATCAATTAACTGTTTAAGTAAATTGTAACTATACCATTCAACGCCAGTCCGAGCATTGGGCTGGCCCAGCCGAGAGACATCTAGGCCTAAAAGCATATTATTTTTTATTTGGTAGACAAAATACTTCGTTTATAGGCATCCAAATTTTCTAAAGCCAAACCCGTGCCCTTGGCTACGCACAAACTGGCCTCATCAGCTACGTAAGCCGCTACGCCAGTAGCTTCGGCTATTAAATCAGCAATATGCCGCAATTGAGCGGTACCGCCAGAAAGTACCATGCCCTTTTCCATAACATCGGCCGAAAGTTCGGGCGGAGTTTTAAATAATACTGATTTAATGGCCGTAATAATGCCTTGCAGTTCATTTTGCAAAGCCTCGGTAATGTCATCGGAATTAATGCCTACTGTCATTGGCAAGCCAGAGACTAAATCCCGACCCTTAATATCCAGCCGTAACTTTTTATCTTCCGGCAAATACATGGCCGAGCCAATCTTAATCTTAATTTCTTCGGCGGTTTGCTCACCAATAGCTAGACCATATTTTTTTCTAATAAAATCCATAATCGCGGCATCAAATTTATTGCCACCAATTCGCACTGAAGTATTAGCCACAATTCCACCTAAAGAAATAACCGCAATTTCTGAAGTGCCACCACCCATATCCACAATCATGTGCCCGGAGGCTGAACCAATGGGAATGTCAGCACCAATGGCGGCAGCAATTGGCTCTTTAATAATATAAACAGCTTTAGCACCGGCTTGAGTAGCTGCGTCAATAACCGCCCGACGTTCGGTTGAAGTAATACCAGCTGGCACGGCAATCATTACTTCAGGCCGAAAAATCCGCCAATTGCCCAATACTTTATTAATAAAATACTTCAGCATGCTCTCGGTGGATTTATAATCAGCAATTACCCCATCCTTTAAGGGCCGATGAGCAATAATAGTATCTGGGGTCCGGCCAATCATTTGCTTAGCCTCATCTCCCACTGCCAAAACCTTGCCATCAATAGTTGAAATGGCCACCACCGAAGGTTCATTAATGACAATTCCTCGCTTGGGAACATGAACCAAAGTATAGGTTGTGCCTAAATCAATAGCAATTTTATTGACTAACATAATAATTACCGAATAGCCTTAATGGTGTAAACAACTAAACCCTTAGGAGTTTCAACCGAAATTTTATCATTAAGTTTTTTACTTAGCAAAGCTTGGCCTAAAGGAGAGTCACAAGAGACCAAGCCTAAAGTTGGATTAGCTTCGGTTGAGCCAACAATTTGATATTTTTTAATTTCATCATTAATTAAAAGTTCCACCGTTGAACCAATACTTACTTCGGCAGCTCTAGATTTAGCGTTGCCAGCCTCGGCAGTTTGAGCCAATCGCAGAGTACTTTCAATTTCTATAATCCGACCTTCAATAAAAGCCTGGTCTTCTTTAGCTTGATGATATTCAGCATTTTCCCGTAAGTCACCAAGTTCCCGAGCCTGCTTAATCCGGTCCAACACTTCCGGCCGCTTAATTTCAATTAATTCTTTTAATTCGGCTTCTAATTTAGCACTGCCTTCGGCAGTTAAAATAATCACTTCACTCATAACCAAATTTTAACATTATATAATGAAATCACCAATAGGGATCTATTGGTTTATATGGGTTTTCTCTTAGATTATTAGTATACTATGTTCATTTTAAAGGGTCAAGATACAACCCTAAACAAGCCTATTCTTCTTTTAAACGATGCTCGGCATACCAAGAAAAAATTTCCTTGGCAATTGGCGTAGCTATGGAAGAGCCCTCACCGCCATTTTCCACTAAAACTGTAACCACCAAACTCGGGTTCTCATATGGCATAAACCCAGAAAACCAAGCATGGGGTAAATTTTTAGTATCAACTTGAGCTGTGCCGGTTTTACCGGCTATCTCATAAGGTAAATCATTCAAAGAACGAGCACTACCAGAAGTCACAGTTGTTCTAAGTCCTTCTCTGACAATGGCCAAAACATTGTCACTAATAAAATTACTTCTAATAATTTGGGGGTTAAATTCTTTTATTGACTGATTATCTTCTCTTTTAATACTAGCTACTAAATAAGGTTTGTATAAAATACCACCGTTAGCAATAGCTGCCGTATAATTAGCCACTTGTAAAGGCGTAACCAATAAATCACCCTGGCCAATAGCCAAATGAAGGGTATCTCCAGGATACCAGGCTTCTTTTTTGGTTGCCAACTTCCATTCTTTAGATGGTATAAAACCAGCTGCTTCGTGTAATAAATCAATGCCGGTTTTAGCATCAATGCCAAATAATTTAAGATATTTTTGCATCCCAATTAAACCCAAGCCCGTATGATTTTGATAATTCTCTGCCCCCAAGATATAGAAAAAAGTATTAACCGATTCAGATAAAGCTTTAATAACATTGGTTACACCATGCCCACCGGCTTTCCAGTCAGCAAAAAACCATTCACCTAAATGAATTCCGCCAGTACTTAAAACTGTAGTAGTCTTAGTAATGACTCCTTCAGCTAATCCGGCAGCGGCATAAACCATTTTAATAGTAGAGCCCGAAGGATATTGACCGGAAATCGCCCGGTTAAAAAGAGGTTGGAGAGGATTTTTAAAAAGTTCTACTACTTCATCAACGGTCAAAGTATGATGAAACATATTACTATCATAAACCGGCCAGCTAATCATGGCTAAAATTTGGCCATTCTGAGGATTCATAACCACCACTGCCCCTTTAGATCTTGGAACCTTGGTTTTTAAGATTTTTAAAATAAATTCACTTAGATCCGCGTCTAAGGTGGTATATAAGTTAGCGCCGGCTTGTTCTGGTTGCAAAGTTAATTCATCAATAATTTTACCCAAAGAATTAACTTCTAATTGCCTGACTCCTTCTTGACCATGCAAATCAGCTTCATAAACCGCCTCTAAACCATCCAGGCCAACCCGTTCAGTTAATTGATAGTTATTCTTTAAATATTTATCTTTATCCTCTGGTTTGATCCTACCTAAATAACCCAAAATATGAGCCCAGGCTCCGCCGCCACCATATTGTCGCTCGGCTTCAGCCATCACACTAACTACATCTGCTTCCGGTAAAGTCAATTTTAATTTTAAAGCGTCATTATACTCTAAATCTTCAATTAAAACTTGCGGCTCAACAGTGGCTTTTTTAACCATTTCTTGCCAAACATTTTCAGCGGCTATATTTTTTTTATATTTGACAAAATAAGGTTCTAAAAAATTATACTCACCCGCCAAACTTTGTTTATCAATATTACGAGGTAATTTATTTAAAACTAAACTAAATGATCCATTATTACTTACTAAAGGTTTTTCAAAACGATCAAAAATAATCCCTCGCCTAGGCACTAAATATTCTTCCTTGATCCGATTGCCTTCGGCTATGGCTCGAAAATGATCTCCTTGATAAATTTGCAAATAAGCCAGCCGGCTAAAAAAAATTAAAAAAATTATAACCAGCAACGCCTTTAAAAAATTAACCTTGCTTACAGTCAAGGTGTGCCCTAGCCAAAAAGGTGAAAATTCCTCTTCACTAATAAAGTTGCCGGCATTATTATTATGAAGCCAGTTGCGCAAGCCGCCTTCTTTAAAAACATTTTCTAAAGAAGAAGGAAAAATTTTATATTTATCTTTCATGAGCAAAGCTAGTTAGCCAATAACCTATTAACAACAAAGCTAGATGGGCTAAAAAATAAAGATACCACTGTGGAAGCCAAGCAATTTGTGGCCACGCTATTTTAGGAAACATCATGGCTAATAAATTTGGCGCTAACAATAAAAGAATAAAAAGAATCAACGTAGCCAAGCCAAAAATACTAAGCTCCCAAAAGCGAGAAGTGCCAGAAAAAAATTGTCTCAACCACCAAGCAAATAACGCGGTTAAACCAAAACTTAGCCACCACCAACCGCCCGGACCCAGCCAGACAAAAAACAAACTAAAAATAATCCAAGGCCACCACAGCTGGGACTTTCTAAAAATTAAAATTAAGCTAATGACTAAATAGAGGCTAAGCCAAGAGTGAAATAGGCCACTTAAGAAATTCATTTCCAAAAAGTAGCAGCTTAAGCTTAATAAAAAAGCTTGAATAATTTTTTTTATTGGCATAAATCATTGAATTAGCCAACCCTGACTACTTTCTTGAGCATTGACCGGGCTTTGAATGCCAGCCTCTTGAAACAAATCACCAACTTCTTTACGAACTGCCGTGATTTGCCCAACTACCAACCCAGCTGGAATCTTTGGCTCTAAGCCAGAAGTATAAACTAATTGATTTAATTTAATCTCGGCGGCTAAAGGCAGATAATTCATTACCAAACCACCGCCCAAACGACCCTCAACCAAGCCAATAGTTGACCCATCTTGAATAGCCACCGCCAATTGGCTTTTGGGATCGCCTAATAATAAAACCGAGGATCGGTCTGGCCCGACTTCCACTACTTTACCCAAAATAACTCCCTGCTCATTAATAAAAGCCTGGCCCTTTTCCGCTCCATTGTTTTGCCCCCGATCAACAATTACCAAACGTTCATTAAATTTATCTTTGGCAATAATTCTAGCTCCTAAATAATTAAATTTTTTGGTGGCTAAAAATTTTAAAGCGTTTTCCAAAATAATTTTATCTTTTTCTAAACTTAAAACTTGGGCCTGGTTAGCTAACCAAGTGTATTTTTCGGCTTGTAAAGCATTACGTTCGGCTAATAATTGAGGCGTATGCCACCACCACTGAACATATGATCCGGTTTGCCAAAACCAACTTTGAACTCCGCTAGTAACGCCCCACCAAAATTCTTGAACCGGTTTAAGCAAGCCGCTTAGCAATAAAATGGCTATAACTAAACCCGACCAAAAAAAACGTTTGGTGGCGTGGCCTCTTTTTTTCATTAGCTTGTAAGAGTTAAGTCTTTAAGATTGGCTAAATCTTCTAAAACAATACCTAAACCACGAATAACCGTAGTTAATGGGTCATCAGCCAAGTGAACCGGTATTTTTAATTCTTTTTGGATCAAGGCCGCCAAGCCGTCTAAATAAGCGCCGCCGCCGGATAGAACTAAGCCGCGTTGATAAATTTCAGCTACTAATTCAGGTGGAGTTTGAGCTAAAGTATCTCTAATAGCTTCAATAATTCGTTTAATTGGTTTAATAATTGCCTCTTTAATTTGAAAACTGGTAATAATAACTTCCCTGGGCAAGCCAGTTAACATGTCTCGTCCTCGTAAGTTCATTTCTTTACTTAAAGCTTGATCGCCTACCGTAGCCAGCTTAATTTTAATTTCCTCAGCACTAGCTTCACCTAATAATAAATTAAAATTTTCCCGAACATAATTGATAATCTGCTCATCTAAGGTTCGGCCAGCAATTGGCAAGGTGGTTGAAGTTACAATCCCGCCCAAAGAAATAACCGCAATTTCGGTCACGCCGCCGCCCATTTCCACAATTAAATTACCAGAAGCCTCGGTGACTGGCAATTGAACACCAATGGCCGTAAGTAATGGTTGATAAACTAAATAAACTTCCCGGGCGCCAGCGGACTTAGTCGCATCAATCACGGCCTTGCGTTCCACCTCGGTGACATCCAAAGGAATGCCAATTACTACAATCGGCCGAGGCAGCCAAGAAAAGCTTTCATGTTGAACCTGATCAATAAAATATTTGATCATTTTTTCCGCTACTTCAAAATCAGCAATTACTCCTTCGGTCAATGGATTATTAATAACAATGTGGGGTGGGGTTTTGCCTAACATTTTTTTGGCCTCATCGCCCACGGCCACAATATGTTCGGTTCGGTTATTAATTGCCACAATAGAAGGCTGTTGAATAACAATGCCCTTACCAGCCACATAAACCAAAGTGTTGCTAGTGCCCAAATCTAAAGCAATATTTTTAGAAATTTTTGAAAGGATGCCCATGACCAATATTTAAGAATTATAAAATTCAGTTAATAATTGTTGGGCTTTTTGGACAGAAACAGCTACGGCTTTGGCTAAATCCGTACGCTGACGATATTCAAGTTTGCCCGTCTCCTTTTTACCAATAATTAGCTGAATTGGCAAGCCAATTAATTCCGCATCAGCCAGTTTTACCCCGGCCGATTCAGTTCGATCATCATATAAAACGTCGTAGGAATTACTAAGTTCGGTGTAAACCTGATCGGCCCAAGAACGCTGCTCTTCATCTAATAAAATCAGATGGGCTTGAAATGGCGCAACCTCCTTAGGCCAATTCAAGCCTTTAGTATCAGAAAAAACCTCAGCAATGGTACCCAATAACCGACTAGGGCCAATGCCGTAGCTGCCCATAACCACTTCTCGGCTTTCTCCGTTCTCATCTTTATAATTAAGGCCTAACGGCGCAGAAAAACGAGTGCCCAATTTAAAAATATTACCAACCTCAATGGATTTTTCTTCAGTTAATTCATCTTTGGCCAAACCCAGATCCTTTAATACTTCCGGATTATAAACTTCTTTATTGATGGCAATCTTTTTTTCACGAGCCAGATAAATAGTATCTTCGCCGGCCGGACTAAGAGTTTGAAACTCATGACTATATTTACTAAAAACTCCACCGCTAGCAAAAGTCAAAAAAGTATTATCACCCAAGCCCACGCGCCGAAAAACATTACTATAAGCTACTTTCATCTTCTCATAAAAATCATCCAGCTCTTGCTCATCTTTACAAAATGAATACAGGTCCTTCATTAAAAATTCACGGCCCCGCATTAAGCCACTCTTGGCCCGCTCTTCATTTCTAAATTTAGTTTGAATTTGATAAACAAAAACCGGCAGATCTCTATAAGAAGTTACATATTGCTTCATTAAATTGGTCAGTGGCTCTTCGTGGGTAAAACCCAGACCCAAAATTGTCTCATTTTTTAGTTTAGTTTTAAACCAATTATCAACCACCTCATCAGCCCAACGATTAGTCTTGGTCCAGAGCTCAGGGTTTTGGAAAACCGTCAATTGAACTTCCTGCCCGCCACAAGCATTCATTTCTTGCCGAATAATATTATTAATTTTATTTAGAGTCAGCAGGCCTAGCGGCAAAAAATCATACGCCCCGGCTATTTCTTTATAAACAAAACCGGCCCTAATTAATAATTGAGCGTTTTGACTAACCTCATCCTTGGGTGTTTCCTTTTTTGTTTTAGTAAATAATTGGGTTTGTCTCATATTATAAGAAAAAAATAATTAAAAGGATAATTGCTACAAAAATGACTGCCAACCAAACACCTTCAAAAGACTTAGCCGGCAACGGCCCAGCTGGATCATTAGCTACTGGCTGGGCGGATCTATTAATAATTTCCATGACTCGTTGAAATTCATCGGCCACAATCGCGCCAGAATATTCTTCGCCGTGAACCGGATGAGCCTGAACTGTCTGGCGCAAATCATAATGCAAATTCCCTTCCCAAGCTGCCGGAGTTTGACGGAGGTACAAATGAAAACGTGGAAAAAAATTAGTCCGAGACAACCGCCGGGAAAAAACCAATTCCGAACCCTGAGTTCGATAGAGTTGATAGCCGGCTTGGCGTAAAACCGTAGCCAAAGTTTGATGTAAAGTTGCTAAAGGAATTCTGATATTCACAAAATATGGTGATTAAAATAAATTTTTTAACTGTTGCCACCAAGATGAAGTATATAATAATAAATCTTTATAAGTGATCAAGGCTACTAGAATGAGCAGCAAAGCAAAACCGGTTTGATGAAAAGCATTCTCCAAAGAGGCTCGATTAGGCTTGCGTCTAATTTTTTCAATAATAATAAATAAGATTCGGCCGCCATCTAGCGCTGGAATAGGTAAGATATTAATTACGGCCAAATTTAAGGATAACAGGGCGGCAAACTGCAATAAATATCTAAAACCCAAATCCACCATTTGCCCAGTCATGACCGCCACCCCAACCGGACCGGACAACGAAGCGGCAGTTCCGTGTCCGGTAACCAAACCACCTATTAGCTTGGCTAAACTAATAAAAATTTGAGCCACAATAAAACCCGTCAATTTTAAGGCTTCCCAAGGAGCCCGCCACCAAGAATATTTTATTAAACCAGTCTGAGCCAGATTAACTCCTAAAATTTTATTAGTTTGTCCGGGAACAGTTTGAGCTTGAGCCCGAATTTCCTGTTTTTGATTTTTTCTTTCTATTTCTAAAGTAAATACCTTGTCCGAATGGCTTTGAATATATTGAACATAGCCTTCCGGGGTTTTAAAAGTTTGGCCATCAATATTTTTAATGATATCACCTAAATGTAAGCCGGCAGTCGCCGCCGCCGATTTAGGCAAAACTTGAGTAATTTGAATTTGCGAATCAATTGCTTTACCGGCCACAGATTGATCTACCACGCCCGGCAAGCCAATTATTAAACCAATACTTAATAAAAACCAGCCCAAAACAATGTTCATAGCCACGCCGGCCACCAAAACCAAAAACTTTTTCCAAAAAGGTTGAATGGAAAAACTATCGGGCTCAGTGATTAAATCACCGTTCTCTCCTTTAATTTTTACAAAACCACCCAGAGGTACCCAATTTAAGGAATAAACAATACCATCTTTAATTTTACTGGCTAATCTGGGCGGAAAGCCTAAACCAAATTCTTCCACGCCAATTTTTAATCGGCGGGCAACTTGAAAATGCCCAACTTCATGAACTAAAACTAAAATTCCCAATAAAATAAGGAAGGCGACAATGGTAACCATAATTAAATTTTCATGATTTCTTCTTCTTTGCTTTCACCCAACTCTTTAATCACATCGGTTTGTTTTCTAATTAATTCATCCAACTCTTCCAAATACTTAAACTTAGCATCTTCGGAAAATTCTTTCCGTTTTTCTTTATTAATAACCTCTTCTTTTATCTTTTCCCGAATTTGCCGCAAGCTAACCTTAGCTTCTTCTAATTTTTGATGAAGTTGTTTAACAATTTCTTTCCGACGCTCTTCCGTTAATGATGCAAACGACAACCGAATCAAAGTCCCATCAACTATAGGCTGGGCGCCAACATTAGCCTGTTGCAAAGCTTTTTCAATATTTTTAACTACTGCTTTATCCCAAGGCTGAATTACTAAAGTTCTAGCTTCTGGATTACTAATACTGGCCAACTGAATTAATGGCATCAGGGCGTCATAAACCTCAACATTAACATTTTCAATTAAACTAGAATTGACCCGATTAGTTCGCAAACTGCCCATCTCCGACTTTAGAAACTCAATTACCCTAGTTAGATCTGCTTTATAGTTTTGAATAAAATCACTCATAGGTTATAAATTGAATTAACAACAACTTTATGAACACCTAAATAAATTTGTGCTGGGTTTTCTGGATTAATGCCAATAAAAAAGGCAGCTCTAGAAGTTGGCAAAGTTCTGGGAATCCAGTTTAAACCACCATCTTGAGTTCGATACAGAGCCGTACCAATACCATAATAAATTTCTTTACTATTTTTAGGATTAACTGCCAGACCATAAATAATGGCAGTGCCGGGTGGCGTTAATAATTTAATAGCTTCCCAAGATTCCCCACCATTAGCACTCTTTAACAAACCATATTGAGAGGCGTAAATTAAACCATCATCTTGGGCCGGATCAAAAATTAAACTACGATAAATAGTTGAATGAGACCAGGGTTTCATTTTGGACCCTGGAATAATGTCTTGCCAATTTAAACCGCCGTCTTGAGACTTAAAAACACCCTGATCAGCAGTGGCCACATACATGGTCCTAGAATTTTTAGGATTAATTAATAATTTAACTAAGTTGGGAGCAAAAAATTTAACTGCTTGCCAAGAAATTCCGGCATCCAAACTTTTAAACAACGTGCCGCCAGAAGTGATACCATAAATTATACTGCTGTTTTGAGGATCAATAACTAAGTCGGTAATTTTATTAACTGGGTCAATTCTGGTTTCAATAAGCGTTTTACCCCAACGCCGGCTGCAATCGTTGGTTTTATAAACCCGGCTGCCAATCGCCGCATAAACAACACAATGATTTTTAGCATCAACCGTAATGGCATTAATCCTACCTTCACCAACTAAAGTATTTTGCCAGCCGGCCCCGGCATTATAACTATAATAAATTCCATTTTGCTCGGTACCAACATAAATAGCCTGACCATCAACTGGATCAATAGTTAGGGCAGTTACATCAACCTGATTAAAACTCCGACTAATATCATCGGTTCGATAAACCAAGGTTCGTTGGACCCAATTGTCGCCCCGATCAGCACTAACATATAAACCGCCATCAAAACCCCGAGAGGTTTTGATATTAACCACACAACCTGAAAGAAAAAACATTAAAATAATGGCAATGCCAATTTTATTTTTCATAGACTCATAATTAAATATTCCCAAATAACTTGCGGGGTAACATTTTGCCTAAGCAAAGTCTTGCCCCAGCGCAAACTTTCTCCTATTTTTAAAATTTTATTAATTGGCCAATTTCCCTGTCTGATTATTTCGGCCAGGCTAGCTGCTAAAAAACTAATATTTTCACGGATACCTTCTGTTGAATAATCATCCTGATTCAGAATAAAAGCCGAACGATTAGCCTGATCAGCTTCTTGGATTAATTTTTTAAACACCGCTTCTTTATTCTGCTGCTCCTGAAAAAGATTTGGTTCATTAAACCAATTAATGGCTAAGCCCGGCCGCCAGTTACACTTTTTGGCATATTCATTAGCTAACTGAGGCAAACTGCCAGCCGCCAACAAACCATTAGTAATTTCCTCTGTCGGGCTCGGGAACGAATAGTCGGTAGGATTTTTTGCCCATCATTAACTATAATTATTATTAAGGTTTGGCCGCTTGGTTCTTCTAAAATCTTCAGTAAAGCATTGCTGGATTCCTGATTTAAATATTCAGCCTCTTGAATTATTCCGACTTTGTAAGGCGCGGCAAATGGCCGTAAAATTAAATCTTTTTGCCAAACTCTAACCTGTTCAATACCAATTTCTGTTTTATCTGGCAATCTTTCCAATAAATGCACATCTGGCTGCTGCCAAATTGAAACCTCATCTGCCAATTTTAACAGCCTTTTAATGAACTCTTCGGCCACCAAGGTTTTGCCCAAATGCCGTTGGCCGCAAAACAAAAAAGCATGATTATGTAAATATGGATTGGCTAAAAGATGATCCAGAAGAGTAGTTATTGATTGATGGCCAATGATTGGCCAATAGCTTTGTTTAGCCATGAAAAAATATTAACCTAATTGCTTTATATTGTACTAAACTATATCAACAAGATGGAGTTTAATCAAGTTTTTAAACAAAAATATGGCCCTTTTGTCAACCATTTTTAACCTATTCTAACTTCAAGTTACAAAAATTAATTATAATCAACCATCTTTAATAATGGGCCGATCTCGCCCACCATAGTCCCGATTTATCGGGACGAAGGTGGGTCAAGAAAAAATACACCCTTAAGCCCGAAACATGACTACGGCAAAAATAAAACCCAAAATAATAAAAAATATGGGAATAATATGAGTTAAATCAATAACCAACATATTGTCTCTTAGCTAAGCAGCTTTGTCTAATTCAACATTAACCAGTCGGTCTGCTTCTTTATTTTTTGACCTAACCACGTGCTGGAAAGTGATTTGCTGATAACCGGCCTTTAAATTCCAAACTTTAAGGAATAATTTTCCTAATTCCGGATCTTTAACTTTGTATTCCCCATTTAATTGCTGAACCACCAATTCGCTGTCTAGAAAAAAGTTAAATTGATGCTCTTTGTAGGGCATTAATTTTTCTAAAGCTAAAATAACCGCGGCATATTCAGCCTGATTATTAGTGGCTCGGCCTAAAAATTTGCTAAAAGAATCTATTTTCTTTAAAACTCCCTCCAACCTTTCATAAACTACCGCCGCGCAAGCGGCCGGACCAGGATTGCCTCGCGCGCCACCATCAGTAAAAACTGTTAACTGTTTCATAACCTAAGAAATTATCTGATAATCGATTAAAGTTAGTTGAATTTCTTTATTACCATTCCATTGATTAATACCTAAACGACACAAACCATCAATAGTCTTACCCACGGTCAATTCCAAATCTTGACCAAAACCAAAAGCCATAACTTTACGATCTTTGCGGCCATTGGAAAGGATTAAACGCAAATGTTTACCTTCGGTTAATTTTTCAGCCACTAAAACAACAACTTTTTCTAAAACAAAATATGGCTCGGCATTGCCTTGGCCAAAGGGCGCCAAAGCTAAAACTTGATCAACTAAATTCCAATCAATTTCCGAAAGGTTCAGGGGCGCTGCCACTTCTACGGTGGGCTGAGGAACGCTATCAATTCTTTTTTTAACCGAAACCCGGCCGCTTGAGGATGACCACCAAATTTATCTAATAATTCAGCTTGAGCAGTAATGGCCGTCATTAGATTCCAATCTTTAATACTACGGCCCGAGCCAACATATTGGCGTCCGTCCCAGGTAATAACTAAAGACGGCTTACTAAATTCCTGGGTAATTTTAGAAGAGACTAGTCCCAGTAGTCCGGCCGGCCAACCATCACCCACGGCTATTAACAAATTATCATTAATTTGCAAAGTGGCTTTGGCGACTTGCAAAACTTCTTCTACCTGTTGCTGCCGATCAAGATTATTCTGATTTAAACCTAAGGCCAATCCAGTTGCCTCTTCTAAACTTTCGGTAACCAATAACTCTAAAGCCGTATTGGCGTGTTCCATTCGACCGGCAGCATTTAAGCGGGGTGCAAGTTGCCAAGAAATAGTATCAGCAGTAATTTTATCAGTGTTAGTATTGGCTAAAATCATTAATTCATTTAAGCCTAAATTTTGAGTTTTGCTTAAAACAATCAGCCCATACTTAACCAGAGTCCGATTTTCTCCTAAAAGCGGCACCATATCAGCTACCGCCGAAATTGCTACCAAATCCAATAACCACTTTTTCATCTTTTCTTTTTCCAGATCCGACCAATCAGATTTTTCAATTAAACCACAGGCTAATTTATAGGCCACTCCGCCGCCGGCTAAATATTTAAAAGGATAAGCCTCTCCTGGTGCTTGCGGATGAATAATGCCCAGGGCCTTAGGCAACTCGGCCGGCAATTGATGATGATCAGTAATAATTACTTCTAAACCCAAAGAATTAGCATAAGCAACTTCCTCGGTATTACTAATGCCACAATCAACTGTTATAACAATTTTAGCACCCTGATCTTTAATAAAATCTAAAGCCAGCTTATTCAAGCCATAGCCTTCTTTTTCCCGATGTGGTAAATAAACGGCAAATTTAAAACCCAACTTTTTAAAAGTTCTGGCTAAAATAGCACTGCCACAAACACCGTCGGCATCATAATCTCCATAAATATAAACCAACTCGTCCTTAGCCTTGGCTTGTTGTAACCGTTCAACCACTTTAGCTAAGTGATTAAACAAAAATGGCGAATAAAGATCGCGGGAATAATCTGGAGACAAAAAACTTTCAATTTCCTGATCAGTGCTTAGTTGACGTTGCCAAAGTAAAGTACCAACCGCCTCTGATAATTCTGGAAATTTTTCCAACCATTCCTTAGGCGCCGCCGGCAAAATTTTCCAAGTAAATTTTGACATATTATAAAAAGTACAAAGCGACTGCAATAACAATCTGGCTCAAACCTAACATTAATTTCATATATCGATTAGACCGTTCCTGCCAATCTTTAACTTCAAAAATTCTTTTGCTCCAAAGCAACCCAATAAAAATCACCAAAATTGGCACAATAAACATAAAATTGTACCAAAGTAAATAAACCAAAACTTTAGCCCAAGTAAATAAACCAGTTAAAATGGTAACCGAACCAATATAAATTGGCAGGCTACACGGTAATTCAAATAAAGTCACCAAAACCCCTAAAATAATAACCGTAGGAAAACTAAGCTTTTCTAAATACTTTAGAATAATCCCGGATTGTTTTTTAGAAATACCCAGACTTAAACCTTTTTGATACCAAAAATAATCTTTTAGATTTAATAAGCCGGCCAAAGCAATTAAAGCCAAAACCACAATTTTAAAAACTTGGCTAACTATTGGGTAGGCCGTCCAATTAAGCAGCCTAGAAGCAAATTCAGAAAAAATAATCCCAATAAAAAAATAAGTAACAAAAATTGTAATAATATAAACCGAGCCCAAGGGCAACATTAACTTTTCTTTTTTGGCAAAAATCATTAAATAACCCAGCAACAAAATTAAAGTGCCAATAGCACAAGGATTAATGCCGTCAATTAATCCAGCCACGGTTAACATTAGCCAAGTTTGTTTCTGACCACCCAAAAATTGCAACAAACCAGTGGCTGGCCTGGCACAAGTTCCACCTTGAACGCATTC
Source organism: Candidatus Komeilibacteria bacterium (assembly GCA_026396635.1). Taxonomy (GTDB): domain Bacteria; phylum Patescibacteriota; class Patescibacteriia; order UBA1558; family JAPLWL01; genus JAPLWL01. Next base: position 43,983 of record JAPLWL010000021.1, read on the forward strand.
AATGGCTATATTATCAGTATTTTGAGCATAAGCCGATCCCACCCAGCTTAAGCTAGTCAAGGCAATCAAGGCTAATACAAAAATAATCAATCCTTTTCTAAAACCCATAGTAATTAAACGGAAAAACGTTTTTTAGTTGTTGGCTTCTTTTTAATAGCAATTTCTTTTAAATCAATTACTTCGTTAGATTTTTTTACTGTTTTTTTAACCTCTGGGGCCGGCGAAGTAACCACCACTTTTTTATTAATAACCGGTGGCTGACTAAAAGCCTGCTGATTAACCGCGCGAGCTTCTGGTTGTGGGACGAATTGTTGAACTAGCCCAGCTTGAATAACTGGCGCTACTCTTTCTTCTCGTTGCTCCCTTTGTAAATATAAAAATGTTCTACTTTCCTGCCTCAGCCAACGCAAGAGGACTATAATAATAACTAAAATCAACAGAACAATCAATCCTAATAGGTAGGGTAAAATTTCTTCAAACCAACCAGTTGGCTTAACTAAAGCGCCAGTCATTTCACTTTCAGACTGTTTTAATTCTTTGGTACTAGCAATAAAAGGATAAGTTACAGTAGCATTTTGATTTAAAATCCTCATTAATTCCTTAACCTTAGCCTCATCAACAACTGCCGGGCCAACAACTGGACTACTTACCGGCTTAGTTTGGGCAGATTTAGTCGTTGTTGGTTTTTGAAAAATATTTCTACTAGGAGTAGCTCCCCTGGCCTCATAAGAAAACCCAATCAAGCAGGCCGTGATCACTAATAATAAACCGAATTTTTTGATCATATAGTTTTGGTATTAGCTAAAAGCAGCTGAGTAATAAGGGCCGCTTCATCTACTGCCACCACAAAATTCTTTGGTTTTTGGGCTAAGTGCAAACCGCCCCAAACTAATTTTCTAACCACCTCGCTTTGACAACCAATGGTTCCACCCCAAACTATGGCCTGAAGGCTGCCGGCCACCGCACTAAAACTGCCAATGGTTTTTTGTAGCTGATAAATAAAGATCTCTAAAGCCAAACGCGCACCACTCTTTTGCGCCGGACTGTATTTTATTTTAGTTTTATAATTATTCACCACAAAACCGGCTGCCTGTAAAATATCTCTAAAATCAACTAACCCACAAACGCCTAACCAACCAGATTCTTGAAACAACAAAGCTTTTAACTCTTTAGTGGTATAACCCTGCTCCAGCAAATAAATCATTAAATAAGGATCCGCGTCACCAAGTTGCCGCGCCCCAGACAAACCTGAGCTCAGGCTTAATCCAAAACTAACATCAACTGCCCGGCCGTTTTGGATTAAACAAACACTGGAAATATTTCCCAGTTGAATGGTAATTATATTAACCTTACTTTCTGAAGTCTTTAATTTATTGGCCGTGGCTTTCAATAAAAATTGATGGACTAGTCCTTGATAGCCAATTTTTTTAAGATTAAAACGATTAGTAATTTTTGCTGGCAAGGCATAGGTCTTGGCTTTTAACGGCAAACTATTTAAAAAAGCACTATCAGCCACTGCCCACTGCTTAGCCTTAGGGAAAGCATTAAATGAAGCCGGCAATATAATTTGACTCGTCTCATTATAACTTGGAGCCAAAAAAGACCATTGTCTTAACTTTTTTAATAAATCTTTATTAACTACTGAGATCATGGCTGGTTCAGGACCCAAAGCCATTACCTGATGTCCAATGGTAGTTATTTGGCCGTAAATTTCTTTGGGAATCAGTTTGACCAATTGCTTAAAAGCAGCTGAATAAGTTAACCCTTGTTGAAAATTTAATTGATTCTTTTTGATTCCCCGCTCAACAATAAAACTATTTTTTTGGTTTAGCTGTTCGGCTTTGGCCTGCCAAACACTCTTTAATTTTGGCAGCTCAAATAATTCTAGAGCCAAGCTAGAATTACCAGGGATAATGACTGCCAAATATTTGCTCATGAAATTACCACAAACGATATTTTTTCACTTCTTTGTCTGTTAATAAACCAACCTGAGCGCCAACATGTCGTACAACATTACCACTTCTTAGCATAGCTAAACGCAAAGCTTTATTAATATCCCCATTAAAATGCTCTAAGCCAGCTACTAAGCTGGAACCAAAAGCATCGCCGGCGCCCGTGGTATTAACCGCCGTACCCAATAATTTTTTATGATAGTAAATTTTTTGCCCATCATAGACATAAGCGCCACGGGCGCCGCAACTAATCGCCACATACTTTGGACCCCAGGCTTTAATTTTTATCAACAAATCTTTAATGGGCGTGCCAATTTTAGCGCAGCCTAAAACCAATTCTTCGGCCTCTTCCTGATTAATAATAAAAACCGTCACCTTGGGCAATAAATCTTTAAAATATTTTTGACCCAGGGCTAACTGTTCTACTCCCGGATTCCAAGCCAGTTTGGTTGGTTTATTTTTAAGATAGCCAAAAATGGTTTTAACATTGCTTGCCTGCCCAGCGCCGACCAAAGATGACAAATAAATCCAGTCGGTTTTGATCTGCGATAAAACTTTAGTACTTAATTTAAAAAAGAGATTAGCCCCACGGTTAAGAAAAATTATATGATCTTTGGATTGGCCCGGCGTTACCACCAAAGAAAAAGCTGAATAAGCTTTATCGGTGTATTGGAGTAAAGAAGTGTCTACGCCTTCTTTATTTAAGTGCAAAATAATCATCTGACCAATTTGATCATCCCGCAAACAAAATAAAGTGCCAGTTTCAAAGCCTAATCTGGCAAAACTGACTGCCGTGTTGGCCGCGCCGCCGCCGAAAGTATATAAAATTTCTTTGGCCGCGACTTTGCTGCCATAAGAAAAGGCAGTTAATTCTTCTTGATTTTGACGAATTGTTCGCCCGGCATCAGTATAAAACATGATGTCTTGAGTAGCACCGCCAATTGTTAATATTTTATATTGTTTCATATGCATTATTATAACAGAAAAAGTTTATTTTAAATACATCCAAATAAAATACAAATCTAAACTTGACAAAACAAACATATAGTGATATACTAATGATACAAATTGTCCTTCCGCAAAAACAACCCTCCAATAAGGAGCTTGTCATGAAGTTATTTAACTTCTGTCTGGGCGCCGCTTTCATCTCGGCATTTCTCTTTCTTCTACTTGTGTTCGTTGTTCCAGAAAGCGCTTTCACCGCCATCGGGCTGACCAGCTTCACTACGATAGCTTGGTTGAAGTTCGCCCCGCTGGCCCTAACCGCATTCTTCTTCCTGCTGGGCTTGTACCCCTCCTACACAAAAAAGGAGTATGCCCGACTCATCGGATTGATCATCGGGACCGGCGTGGTCGGGATAGCGGCAGAAGCGCTACTTGTCGCGACAGGGGTGCTACTTATCTGGAAGTTCGGACTTTTAAAAGTCTGGGTCGCCTGCGTGGTAATAACCATTACCATCGGATTGCTGACAGCAAGAACTCATTCGGCAAAGCATGTCCACCCAGGAATTTCGACCTGATTTATCCCAGACCAACTCACGCATACAAAAAGGCGAGCACTGCACACTCAACGCAGGACTCGCCTTTTGTAATTTTACACAATTGACAATCTGCCTAACGAATACTAAGATTTTAGTGCTATTTAATTAATTTTAATATATTTAAAATGATAGAAATACCCAAGCTGATTACTGGCTCAAAACTTAATTGCCGCAATTGGCAAATTGAAGCCTTATTGCGGATGCTCGTCAACAACATTGTCCAAGGTGCTAAGCCGGAAGAATTGATTATCTATGGCGGCCGCGGCAAAGCTGCCCGTAACTGGGACTGTTACCACGCCATTGTTCAAGAATTGCTCCACCTCCAACCCAACCAAACATTGCTAATTCAAAGCGGCAAACCGGTTGGGGTTATTACCACCAGTGAATATGCGCCCCGAGCTTTAATAGTTAACTCCATGATGGTGCCACTCTGGTCCACTGATGCCATTTTTTATGACCTAGAAGCCCGCGGACTCACCATGTACGGCCAAATGACGGCCGGCTCTTGGGCCTTTATTGGCCAACAAGGCATTATGCAAGGCACTTATGAAACCTTTGCCGCGGCCGGTGCTGGCCCAGGTAAATTTTTATTTTCCGCTGGGCTTGGCAATATGGGTGGAGCTCAGGCTATTGCTGGAAAAATGACCGGTGCCGCTACCTTAATTGTAGAAATTGACGAAACTAAAGCTGAGCGCTGTCTTAAAGAGGGCTGGATTGATACTTACACCAAAGACATTGAACACGCTTTTCGTTTAATTGCCGAGGCTAAGAAAAATCAACAAGCCACCTCCATTGCTCTCATCGCTAACGTGGTTGATGTTTTGCAATGGCTTTTGACCCAAGATGCTAATAAATTACCGGACATTATCACTGACCAAACCGCTGCCCATGATCCATTAACTGGCTACTTCCCTACTGGTTTAAATTTTTTGGATGCTCTGGCCTTACGAAAAAACCAGCCCGAAGAATACATCAATCGTTGCAAGGTCACCATGGCCGAACATGTTACCTGCCTCTTAAAACTTCAGGAAAAAGGCATTACGGTTTTTGATTACGGCAATGGCTTGCGTTTTCATGCTAAAGATCAAGGCGTACAAAATGCTTTTGATATCAAAGGTTTTGTGCCGCTCTATGTCCGACCATTATTCTGCGAAGGCCGCGGACCATTTAGAGTGGCGGCTTTATCCGGCGATCCCAAAGATATAGAAGTTATTGATGAAATTATCTTAAAACTATTCCCTGATAACCACCTACTAGTTAATTGGATTGCCAAAGCTAAGAAATATATTAATTTTGCCAAGCAACCGGGCTTACCAGCCAGAGTTTGCTGGCTAGGCATGGGTGAACGCGCTCGGGCGGTTGAAGAAATTTGGTGGGCTATCCGCCGCGGACAAATCTCCGCGCCAATCTGGGTTGGCCGCGACCACCTTGATTGCGGCTCGGTGTCTTCTCCGGGCCGAGAAACCGAAGGCATGCTAGACGGCTCTGACGCCATTGCTGATTGGCCGATTTTAAATGCTTTAGTAGCCACGGCCAGCGGCGCCACCTGGGTTTCCGTCCATAACGGCGGCGGCGTGGGCATTGGCAAATCCATTCATGCCGGTCAATGTTTTGTTATTACTTCTTCAGAAAAAAGTTTATGGCAAGCTCAAAAAGTATTCACCAATGATCCATTGATGGGTATTATTCGCCACGCTGACGCCGGCTATCCGGATGCCCGGCAAGCTGCAGCCAAACATCAAATTCGCTTACCCATGTTAGATAAACATTGGGAGAGCTAAAATAGAATCAACGCTAAATTTTAAAACCCTCCGACTTAATCGGAGGGTTTTAATATATCTAAATTATTTAATCTGATAGGTCAAGTTCATTTCTACCACCACATCCATTGGTCCATAAGGCACTGGATTAGAAACACCCGCTGCTCCACCGCCGCCACCTATGCCACCCTTTTCTCCGCCATAAGGATAGTTATAAGCTTGGTATGGCACCTGGATAAAATTTTCCCACCAGCCAGTAATATCACCTAATCGCACGCCAACTACCTTGGCATATTCAGCTGATTTACTTTTAGCATCAGCCACGGCCTTAAGCCGAGCTTCATTTTTAAATTCATCCATGTCTTCCACTGTAAACATCACGTTATTAATTCGGTTGGCGCCAGCCGAGGTAACTTTTTCAATTAAACTGCTCATCTTGCTTAAATCCCGAACCGTCACGGTAACGGTTTGCAGCGCCTGATAGCCGGATAAATTATTCTGGCCATTATCATATTGATAAACTGGATTTAATGAGTAGTCGGCGGTTTGCAGATCCTGATCAACAATGCCCACCGCTTTAATGGCCTGGGTAATTTTTACCATGGCTTCCGAAGCGGTTTTATAAGCCTCGGCCGCATTGAAAGTTTTAGCGGTCTCTATGCCAACCGTAACCTTGGCCAAATCCGGCTTAACCGAGATTTTGCCTTGGCCAACAATATTAACCGACCACTGCTGATTATTAACCAAGCGATCACGTAAAATTGCTACAACTACAATAGCGCCTAAAATTATCGCTACTGCCAGCCACAGCCAAAATCGCTTTTGACCGCCAGAACAGCAGTCAACCTCACAACCACAATCTTGTTGATTGCAATCAACGCAAATATCTTGATTTTCCATAAAAATTTAAATTAAATTATTATTAAAAGCTAGCTTGCAAATGAGCGTAAGGTGGCGAATTGCGATACCGCTGAATAGCGTAAGAAATTACCTCTTCTAGAAAATCCCCGTAATTTTGGCCAATCAACTCAGCTGAAGCCGGCACGCAGTCATTTTCATCAATGGATGGGTTAGGATTTAATTCCAAAACAAATGGATTACCTTCTTTATCAACTCTAATTTCCACCCGGCCATAATCATGGCAATCTAAGATATTATAAGTATCCAAGGCAATTTCTGAAATAATTTTAGCTAATTTAGCCGGCACCAAAGCTGGCCGCTCAACTTTAATCAAATCATAAACTGAATTTTCGTGCCATTTGGCATCATAAGGATAAATGTGCCAAATATTTTTAGGCAAATCATCAAAAGTGGACCTGGATAAAGGCAAAACTATGGCCTCATCATCATTGCCAATGATAGTTACGTCATACTCATCACCTTCAATATATTCTTCAATTAAAGCCGCTGGCGCCAATTTTAAACAACGTTCAATCTGCTGACGTAATTGCTCCGGAGTAGTTACTACCGAATCATTGGTAATACCAATGGAGTTATCTGTGCTAGCTGGCTTAACCATTAATGGATAGCGTAAAGATGAATCAATTTCATCTTCAGTAGAAAAAGCATAATCCCATTTAGGCGTAGGGATACTATGGTAATCTAATAATTTTTTAACCCTAATTTTATCAATGCACAAAGCCAAGGTCTGCGGATTAGAACCGGTATAGGGAATCTGCAAAATATCCAACAAAGAAGCACCATGCGGTTCCAAATAAGAAGAATCATTAATCCGTTCACAGACATTAAAAACAATATCCACATCCGCCCGCATTAATTTAATAATTGGCAACGGATCTTCATTCATATCAAAAAAAGTAACTTTATGACCCCGGCCTTCTAAAGTTTTTTTAATAGAATTCCCAACTTTGGTTAAATCATTTTCAACCTCACTATCGCCCCCGTAAATATTGCATAAAACTCCAACCTTTAACTTGGGCAAAGGCTTGGTTGGTAAATAACGCAACCGTTCAATTTTGGAACTCCGCAAAATATGCTCCCGGATAACTGAAGCGGCTGAAAATGGATTCTTCCGTTTAGTTTGGCCAATAGAAGAAATCGGCTCATAAGGTGTAACGGTAATGGAAATTCCTTCTACAATTTCTTCTAAGTTTTGCTGGGCCTGGTAATGACTTTGGCCATGCGTCACAATCCAACCAATGCTTTCAAAGCCTGAGGGTGGCACCAAAACTGAATCCCCAACCTTTTTAAAAATTTTAATTTCATGAATATCTGAATGCCGATTTAAAGCCTTTAATCC
>JAPLWL010000077.1 GCA_026396635.1 Candidatus Komeilibacteria bacterium
ACAAGCCATAGGCCACAAAATAAAATATAAAAGGCTCGGACCTCATATATTGTAAAAAAGATCCCCATTCGGCTAAGCCAGGGATGGTAAAAAAAATCCAACCATAATAAATAGCTCCGGGCAGCAAAAACATTCCTATAATCAAAAAGAAGAAGAAATATGACTTTAACTCCCTTTTGTTTAATATTAAAAAAATAAAAAGTCCGGCCAAAACCAACACCAATGGAACTACATCATAAAAATGGTTCAAAAACAAAAAAAGACTTAGACTGCCAGCACCCAAAGATATTCGCCAATCAAATTTTTTTTCTATCAACTTTAAAGCTAACCACAAAACGGCCAAAAAACAACTTAAAGCTAAAATAAATAAAGGCGAATAAAATAAAATCAAAAAATTACTAGCCTCGTAAAACCAAGCCCCAGAAAATAAACCACCGCCAATTACTAAAGACAAAACAAAAACATAATTAACAATCTTGCTAGTTAAAATCTTACCTAAAAACACGCGCCACAAATAAACAAAAATCACAATAAATAAAGCCTGGGCTAATAAATAAATGGCTAAATTAGAAAATCCGGTCCACGCGCCAAGTTTGCCCAAGACCAACCATAAAGGATGTACAAAGTACGGCTGTTGGGGCAAAATTGAATACAAATTAAAAAAGCTCCAAGCCCCCTGCCGGGCCTGTTCCATAAAAGAAAAATAGCCAAATAAATCACCACCACGATTAATTCGACTACCTGTGTATTGCCATAAATCACCAGCCTGCCAAAAGTTAAAAAAATGGCTACCAAAAGTTACCATTAATATAACAATTAAAATTACTACTAAAATTACTTTTGACTTTTTATCTAACATGGTCTATTTTTCTATTTGATAAATTTTTTCTACGCCACTTTGAAAAACCAATTTTAACCAAGGCGCCTGATTAGGATCAAAAGTTCCTAATTTTTTTTCAACCGGACCAAACCAAACATAGTTAACCCCAAAACTTTTTAATAATTTTAATTTTTCTGGCAAATCTTGATTACTTTGATAAAAATAACGAATAAATTTAAAGCGCCAATCTTGTTCACCTGAGGAAGTAGCATAACCACCAGCCACAAAACTAAACCGACCCGTTACTCCGGAAATAATAGTATCCCAACTAACCATATTGGCTAAAATTAAACTTTTAGGCTGACTATTGTCTCTAAGCCATCGCAGGGCTTGTATTTGATTAGGAGAAAAAAAATGATTAAGCGGAATAAAATCAAAAATTATCATTATGGCATTACCTGCTAGTAAACCACAACCAATAGCAACTATCATCAATTTCTTTAAATTTGGCGCCCATTGAACTTGAAGTAATTGCCAAAAAACCAAGCCGGCCAGCAAGGTCAAAGGCAGGCTAGCGCCCAAGGCGAACCGACGATTAAACAAAATTGGCGAATAAAGCAAGGCCAATTGAACAACTAGCCAAATTATCAGCCATTGGCCCTTAACCCTGTCTATCAGCCATTTTTTCTGTCTTAGAAGCCACCAAATACCCGCCAAACCCAGGGGCAAGAGCAAGCCATAGCTTTTAAGGTAAAACCAGGGCCCGGGCGATAAAGTAACGTTGTCCTTAGCCCAGGCGGCCAGAGCCGGAATGGCTGTAAAAATATAACCATAATAAATAACGCCCGGCATAATTAAACCCCCTACCACCAGCAAATGTTTCAAATAATCTCCCCAGCGGCCATTAACTATCATCAACCAAACCAAGAAAGCTATTAAAATAAAAATCAATCCTATTAAATCATAAAAATGATTTAACATTAAAAATAATCCGGCTGTGCCGCCCCATAAACTAATTTTCCAAGAAAATCCTGAGACCATGGTTAAAAAACTTGACCAAATAATTGCCAAAAAACAAATCAAGGCCAAAACAAACAATGGATTAACATAAAGGATTAAAAAAGTACTAACTTCATGAAGCCAAGTTGGCGCCAAACCACCGCTGATTAGAGAAAAAATAAATAAAAATCTACGTAACTTTTGTTGTTCAACTAAGGAGCCAATGAAATTCCACCAACCAAACAAAAAAATTACAATTAAAGCAGCTTGAGCTAATAAATAAATAACTAAATTAGAAAATCCGGTCCACGCGCCAAGCTTGCCCAAAACCAACCATAAAGGATGTATAAAGTACGGCTGTTGGGGCAAAATTGAATACAAATTAAAAAAGCTCCAAGCCCCCTGCCGGGCCTGTTCCATAAAAGAAAAATAGCCAAATAAATCGCCTACTCTAAAATATCTAGCCCCGCTGTAAACTGCTTGAGCACTATTTTGCAAAAAACCAGCCAAGTGACTAGCAAAAATTACCACCAACAAACCACCTACTACTAGCCAAAAAAATCGACGTTGTGACAGTTCTAATCTAAACCAAGACATAGTCTTTATAAAATATTATATTGTTTTAACCCAATCCGATGCAAAATATATTGACCCAAGGCCTTGATAATTGATAGTCCGTATTCGGCGCCCCGCCAAAAACCAACTGAAGAAGCATCTTTAAAATACTTAGTGGGAATAGGGATTTCTTTAATTCTAAAGCCATGATTTCGCAACTGAATAATAATCTCGGTATCAAAAACAAAATTATTAGAGTTGGCCTCTAATTTGACTGTTTCTAAAACTGGCCGCGAGTAAGCCCGAAAGCCCGAATGATATTCAGTTAAATTTAGTCCTAAAATAATATTTTCTATTTTAGTTAAAAAGATATTGGCCGCATACTTCCAACTTGGCATGCCGCCGCGCCGAGCCCCACCCTTTTCCATCATCCGAGAACCAAAAACCGCATCAGCCACGCCTTGTTGAATTGGCCGGACCACCTCTTTTATTTTTTTAGGATCATATTGATGATCCGGATGAACCATAACCACAATGTCCGCGCCGGCGGCCAAAGCCGCTTGATAACAAGTTTTTTGATTGCCACCATAACCCAGGTTGCGGGCATGAACAATGGTCGTTAAACCCAAAGCTTTGGCCGTTGCCACGGTTTCATCGGTACTAGCGTCGTCAACTAAGATAATCTCATCAACAATATTCCGATCAATATCGGCCACGGTTTGCGCCAAAGTTTTAGCTGCATTATAAGCCGGTAAAACCGCAATCACTTTAGTCATAAACTTGATAGATGGTTACTGATTGATTTTGAAACTTTGGTTGTAAATAATTTTTCTGTTCGGGCTGAAAATTTCCCAAAGCTCGCTCTAAAGGCCCCACGTAAACATACCCCACCCGATTAGCTTTTAACCAAGCCTTTTTTAATTGATCCTGATCATTGACGGCATAAAAAATACGTTCTACAAACCAAAACTTTTCTTGCGAATTAACTGTTTGGTGTCCATGGCCAACCGCCACTAATTTACCAGTTACACTGGCTAAGGTATTACCTGTCACCATATCAGCTAAAACCGTTTCGGTTTCTAACTGATTATCTTTCAACCAACGCATAGCTTGATATTCATCCGCCGGTAAATACATCCTGGCTGAATGAGCCCTAACTGTTAACCAATCGGCATAAAAATAATATCCGGTAGTTAAAATTAAACCTATAAATACTACTAAACCAAAAATTGTCCGGCTCAAAAATTTAACTACTTCTGATTTAGTTTTTCCTAACCAATTAGTCCAAATATAATAAAAACCAAAAGTAGCCAAAATTGCCATCACTAAATGCAAGCCGCTAGATAAACGACGCTGAAATGAAACTGGCAAAAATAATAAATACCACTGAACTGTTGCCCAAACAACTAAAAATCTCTGCCAATTATTTTTAGAACGCCAAGCTACGACCGCACCAATTAAAGCCAAAGGCACCAATAAACCATAGCCCGTAACATAATTCCAGATGGCCGGAGACTGAGTAACATTTTGTTCTGCCCAACCCCAAAAAGCCGGCTGACTAACTGTTAACCAAATCATATAACCACCGCTTATAAAGCCGGCCAAAATCAATGGCCAAGCCCGAGACAAACTTGGCCAAGCCTCAAACTGATTAGTTAAAACTAAATATAACCACCAAACAAAACCAACGCCAGCCACTAAAACTAAATCATAAGGATGAGTTAGTCCCAGTAATAAAATTAACAAACTGCCCCACCAAACTTGCTTAGTAGTTTTTAACCAACCATCAGCCAGCCACCAAAAAATTACCAAAACAACCAGCTGACTTAAAATAAACAACGGCGAATGCCAGAGCGTTAATAAAGTATTGCCTTCAGAAATCCACAAATCCGTACCAAACCAACCAAACTGAGCCAAGTCCTCGGTAAACGGCTGAAAACTCAACAAGCCCAAGCCGGAAGAAAAACAAACCATTAACAAGGCCAGGTTGCGCCAAAATAGTGAAGCAAAAATTTTCTTTAAAAAATTAGCTAAAACTATTAACAACAATAAGGCCGACAAAATCCGGCCTAACTGAAAAATTGCCACGTTAGACAAAGTGGTAATTTTACCCGCCAAGCCCAAAGCCAACCAAACTGGCGATAATTGAACATAGCTCTGCGGTTCAGCCGTGTAAAGATTTTTCAATAACCAGTGGCCGGCTCGAGCTTGTTCAATTTGCGATAAATAAATCGGCTTATCCGCTCCGGCCCAGATGTTAACTCCCGTATAATAATCATTGCCGGCATTAAAAACTGCCAAAAAATATGGCCAGATGACCACCAACAACACTACTCCAATAATCACTCAATCAACAATGGATTTTGTTTGTTTTTCTTGGCTGCGGCCAAGCTTAAGTAACCACCCCAAGCCGCCAGTTCCCAGGCCTGAGCCAACAATGACCGGCTCACTAATTTTTTGCTAATTACCCGGTAACCTTGCTTTTGAAAAACTTGTTTGGTCAAGCGGGTTCGTTTTTGCAAGTCAGTTGGCACCAACTTAGACTCCGCCATCGCTACCTGATAATTACTTTTTACTTGCCCACCACTGGCGCCTTCCAATAAGTGATGATTTAATTCCGACAAAATTGCTGACCAGCTCATGATTTTAGCTGTTTCATTAACTTGATTACAAACCGCATGCGCCGCGCCCGACAGCCACTCTTCGCTGATTATCAATAATTCTTTAAATGACGGCGCAATATCTTTAGCTGGTTTGGCCAAAACTTGAGCCACCTCTTTTTTTTCGGCTTCAGTAATCTGCCACCACGCCAAACGCTGGCCTAAAGCCATGATGCTGCCGCCCATATAACCTAAGCCAAACCTAGGCTCGCCAGCCGGATTAAATTGCGCCACAAACTGATACATTGGCCATTTATTTTTATTGGCTAATTTGGCTAAATCGCCACCCTTAGTAATAACTACTACCAAAAGATTTTTTCGTTTGGCTTCATTGGCACAAGTTAAAACTTCAGCCGTGGTTCCAGAATAACTTACCAAAACAATTAAAGTTTTTTTATTAACCCAATTGGGCAAAAAACTTTGGCGGCAAAAATAAATTGGCAGAGTGGTTTTGGGACTCATTGCTTTAACTACTACTTCCGCACCTAAGGCGCTGCCACCCATACCGCAAATGACTACCTGATTGCAAAGCGCTAATTTGGGTAACAATTCAATAGAATGAATACCGTGCCAAGCCTGTTCAATTTGCTTGGACCAAGCCGCTAAAGACGCACCCACTAACTCATAATTTGTTTGTTTCATATGGGCTAATTATATCAAAAACCACCCAAACAAAAAAGCGTCTTACCAGCTAGTAAAACACTATAATTTAATTTGGTAGACGAGGGTGAATTCTTGAGTAGCTTTCACCCTCGTCCTATTTGAATACCTTGACTACCGAGTAGCCAGAACCATAATAATGATCAAACACAAGATAATCATCCTGAGCTTGAAGGTGTCGTGCCAGAAGGCACGAACATACATGTCGCCAGCCGGGTTGGTCCCGTACACCCCTGCTGTACACTTGAGCAAAGAAAGGCGATCCCCAGACTTTCGCCTTGAGATCAAAACGGTCACCACAGCAAGCACAATTCGCCAATAAACCTGCGACCACGAGCGGTAAAGCGAATATACCAGTTCCATCTCTTTTTCTCCTTTCTTGGAGTTTCCGGCAAGATGTTAGCCGGGCCTAATTCCGTTATGAGCGTTGAAACGGGATCAAGCAAACCTTGCCGGACTACCGGCGTTTGTTTAACAATCCAAAGTAGTTCCAATATTATTAATCAGAATTACTTTGGATTGTTAAACTTTATTAAAGGACATTTTTATTTAACTATTATATTATAGCACACATAATATATACTGTCAATATATTTTAATTAAAAAATCAATTACTTAGCTAATATTAGCCATAAACCAGAACTTCGTTCGGTTTAGGGCAAGCCAAAAATTTCAATCCGCCCATTACTAATAAACTTGGTTGATTTTTTAAAGAAATAACGTTAAAATTGGCTTAAATAACTAATTACCAATTACTAGTTACTAATCACCAACCCTATGTCCGGACACTCAAAATGGGCCACTACCAAACGCCAAAAATCAGTAGTTGATGCCAAGCGCTCCCTTTACTAAAATTGCCCGTCTAATCACCGTAGCGGCCCGAGGCGGGGCCGACCCCACCATGAACTTTAAATTACGAATTGCCATTGATAAAGCCAAAGAAGGCCGCATGCCCAAAGAAAACATTGAGCGCGCTATTGCCCGGGGCGCTGGCACTGCCGGTGGCGAAGTTTTGGACGAACTGACTTATGAAGGCTTTGGCTCGGAAAAAATTTCCGTCATCATTGAAGTTATTACCGACAACAAAAACCGCTCGGCCATGCAAATTAAAAAATTATTGGCTGATACCGGCGGTTCTTTAGGCGGACCCAATTCGGTCATGTGGCAATTTGATCACAAGGGCGTTATTCAACTTGGTGTTGCTACTTTAACCGAAGAACAAGAGCTTAGCTTGATTGAAGTCGGCGCTGATGATTTTCAATCCCATGAAGACCAAACCATTGTTTACTGCGCTTTAATTGATTTTGAAAATGTTAAAAAGAAAATAGCTGAATTGAACTTGCCCCTAATTGAAGCTAACTTAGAATACGTACCCAAAGAAAAAATTAAAGTTCAAGATGAAGAAAAAATGGGTAAATTCTTTGAGGCCCTGGATGAAAACGACGATATTAACAACTTTTATACCAACGCTGACTTTTAACCTCCCCGGGTCATTCCTGCGCCGCGCCCGCCAAAGCTACGCTTGGCGTTGCGGGCGGGAAAGCAGGAATCTAGAAAAGCAATTTTTGATAAAGCTGGATTCCCGCCTACGCGGGAATGACAAAATAGCCAAAATGACAATCGTGTGATTATTAAACAAAGCCAAAAAACTATTATCCTAGGCATTGACCCGGGCCTGGCCGACACTGGCTGGGGCGTAGTGGCCTGCGACCGGCGAGAATTAAAACTACTAGCTTATGGTTCTATTAAAACTGACAAAAAAAATCCAACCGATGAGCGCTTGGCGGTGCTTGCCAAAGAGCTTAATATTATTATAAAAAAATATCAGCCCGACCAAGCAGCCATTGAAAAAATCTTCTTTTTTAAAAACCAAAAAACCATTATCAATGTTTCCCAAGGCCGAGGCGTGGCTTTACTGACCTTGAGCCAACATAATTTACCCATAGACGAATATACACCCTTGCAAATCAAACAAACCTTGACTGGCTATGGCGCTGCCCAAAAAAAACAGGTTGGCACTCTGGTCAAACTACTCCTTAATTTAAAAGAAATTCCCAAGCCCGACGATGCCGCCGACGCTTTAGCTATTGCTATTACCTCGGCGCGCTTTCATAACCTTAATTAAACCGCATGAAAAAAATTATTTTAAGCCTTGGTGGTTTAGCAGTCATTGCTCTAATTATTGGCTACAGCCAACGACAAAATTTAAAAAATTGGTATTACCAGGCTAATCAGCCAAAATTACCAGCCAGTCAAAACTTTGATAATTTTGTTAATGTTCCGGCCTTGCCTTCTTCTACTTTTAATCCGCAAACCTCAGCTAGTTACAGTCCCAGTTTAATTTTACCCAAAGCGGCCACTTCAGCAATTCAGCTAAAACTCACTAATCAAAAAACTTCTTTGCCAGACCAAATTAACCTCAATATTCCTTTTGCTTCCCAAGCCCCTTTTGCCAACTGGGACCTGCCTTACCAAGAAACTTGCGAAGAAGCCGCCAGCCTGATGGTTCATTACTATTTTGCTAAAAAGAGTTTTACTGGACCCGGGCAAATCAATGACGAATTACTAAAAATGATTGATTGGGAAACTAAATTTTTTGGCGACTATAAAGATACTACTGCCGCCCAAACTGCCGAACTTCTTAAAAAATATTTTAATTATTCTACTGTTCAATTAATCACTAATCCGACTATTGATCAAATCAAAAATTATTTAAAAAAGGGCTTGCCGGTCTTAGCTCCAACTTATGGCAAAGATTTGCCTAATCCTAATTTTAGAGCCGGCGGCCCACTCTATCACATGTTGGTAATCAAAGGCTATACTCCCACCACCTTTATTACTAATGATCCCGGCACCCGTAAAGGTGCAGACTTTCAATACCTTTACCAAGACTTATTAAACGCCCTTCATGATTGGAATAACGGCGACGTGGTTAACGGTCAAAAGGTTGTTATTATTATTCAACCCAATTAATCTCCTTTGTCATTTCGACCGAAGTGGAGAAATCTCTTAGATCTCTCGGCTATGCTCGAGATGACAAATAAAAAATGTTACTAAAAACCAAAACTGCCCTATTGGGCAGTTTTATGTTTCAAGGAATCTTTCAAAGTTTTTCCGGCTTTAAATTTAGGCACTCTAACTTCCGGCACTTGAATACGCTGACTAGGATTTCTAGGATTAACCCCGCCCCGAGCCGTTCTGACCCTGGCTGAAAAAGTACCAAAACCAGTTAAAACCACTTCTTCATTTTTTTGTAAGACACCAATCACAATTTCTTCCCAGCCCTCTAAAGTATCTTCGGCCTGTTTTTTAGAAATATTCAGTTTAGCAGCTAGGGCTTGGGCTAGTTCGGCTTTATTCATATTACTGCAATAGTTAAAGAATTAGGTTACTTCTATATTACTACATTTTCCTGCAATCGTTCAATATGGCTGGCTTGACCGGTCTTAGGATCAAGCTCAATTAAAACCGCATTAATTTCGGCTGGTCCGTCATCCGGAAAATCAAAAGGCATTTTATCTTGCTGGCTAAACCGGCCAACAATTATATCTTTTTTAACTCCCAAGACTGTTTCTACGCCACCCACCATGCCCACATCAGTAACATAAGCCGTGCCTTTGGGTAAAATTTTAGCATCGGCCGTTGGCACATGGGTGTGAGTGCCACAAACCGCCGTGACCCGGCCGTCCGCATACCAACCAAAAGCTACCTTTTCCGAAGTTGCCTCAGCATGAAAATCAACAATAATATTTTTTATCTTGGAATCGTTGGTACGCAAAATCTCATCCAGGGCCACAAAAGGATTGGCCACTACCACTTCCGGATCAGCCATAAAAACCTGGCCCACTAAATTAACTAACAATAGTTGCTGGCCACCAATTTCAATCACTCGAGTGCCACAACCAACTTCAGCTCGACTATCATTGGCCGGCACCACCAAGGTAAATCTTTTATCTGCCAATAATTGATTAACTCCGCCCTTAGACCAAATGTGATTACCACCAGTAAAAATTTGCAAACCTAAAGGCAATAGCTCTTCTAAAGTAGCTGCCGTCACACCCTTGCCGTGAGCCAAGTTTTCTACGTTAACAATAAACTCGTCGGGCTGATATTTCTCTCGCCACTGGGGCACAATTTTAGCTAAAGCCCTGCGGCCCAATTTGCCCATCACATCACCAATAAAAATAATTTTGATTGGTTTCATAAAAGCTATTTACCGAGCATACTCAATCACCCGTTTTTCTCTAATCACTGTTACCTTAATTTCTCCGGGATATTTTAATTCCTGTTCAATCCGATCAGCAATGTCCCGAGCCAATTTAGTAGCCTGCCAGTCATCCATGGCATCGGGCTTAACAAAAACTCTAATTTCCCGACCCGCCTGAATAGCATAAACTTTGTCCACTCCATCAAAAGAAGTAGCGGTTTTTTCCAAGTCTTCCAACCGTTGAACGTAATTTTCAAAAGTATCTTTACGCGCACCCGGCCGCGCACCAGAAATAGCATCCGCCGACTTAACCAAAATCGCTTCCAAAGTTTTAGGATGATCTTCGTGGTGACCAATACAAATATAAGCCACCTCTTCTGGCAAACCAAATTTTTTCAAGATATCATAACCAATTTGCGGATGAGAACCCTGCATTTCCTGATCAACCGCTTTCCCAATATCATGAAGTAGGCCGCCCTTTTTGGTAATGGCCACGTCCGCACCCAATTCTTCTGCTAACATCTTGGATAAATAAGCTACTTCAATAGCATGATTTAACTGATTTTGCCCATAGCTGGTCCGATACTTTAACCGTCCTAAAATCTGAACCAATTTTGGATCTAACCCGGCCACGCCAACTTCCATACAAGCAGCCTCACCCGCCTTTTTAATATCAATAGCTAATTCTTTTTTGGCTTCTTCCACGGCTTCTTCAATCCGGCCCGGATGAATCCGACCATCAGCAATTAATTTATCCAAAGCTCGTTTAGCCAAGTGCCGACGAATTGGCGAAAAACCAGAAATCACAATGGCTTCTGGAGTTTCATCAATCACAATTTCCACACCCGTCAACTGTTCAATGGTCTTAATATTACGACCTTCTCGGCCAATAATCCGACCCTTCATTTCATCGTTAGGTAGCGTTACTACCGTGGTGGTAGTTTCCATAGCATGAGAAGCCGCGCAACGTTCAATCACCGAACCCAGAATATCTTTAGCCTGGGCTTCCAACTCTTCCGACATTTGATTCTGCAATTTTTGTACTCTCTCAGTTAATTCCTGCTTGGATCTGAGTTCCATATTGTCCATTAAAACCTGTCTGGCCTCTTCTTGAGTTAAACGAGCAATTTTTTCTAATTTAGCCAGTTGTTCTTCTTTGACCCGCTTAACTTCTTCTTTAGCTAGATCCAACTTAGCTGAATACTCAGCCAATTCCTGCTGTTTATTCTCTAAATTTAACAATTTTTGATCAAACAGCCCCTCCCGTTTTTCCAACCGTTCCTGCAGGTGCTGCAAATCTTTACGCCGAGTTTCTTCTTCTTTTTTGGCCTCTTCAATAATCTGCAAAGCTTTGTCTTTGGCCTCAATCAAAACTTCTTTTTGTTTATTTTTTGCCTCTTGCAAAATACGTTCTGACTTATATTCGGCCGAAGCAATTTGCTGTTTACCAATAAATAACCGGACGCCATAACCAACTACTAAACCAATGACTCCGGCGGCAGCCGCTAAGATAATAAAGTTAACCATAAAAATAACCTTTCTTTCATAAAGGCCGGCAAGAAAAATAACAACAAAAATTACTCTGTCTTAACAGAGATCAACCAAAACACTTTAACTAAACAGAGATAATTCACGGGCACAGGAAGATTAAAATTCAAGGAAAAATCGGTTTACTGTTCATCCACCTCGTTACCGAATGTGTAAATTTGTTTCTTACCAACCTTAAGAACTAAACAAATAATGTACCAAGACTATAGCAGTTTTTTTATCTTATAATACCCCCGCAATTTGATTATATTCATCTTGCGTTTTTGTTCTGTTACTAGATTGTGCGGGTATAGTATAAAGGCTATTATATCTCCTTGCCATGGAGAAGATGGGGGTTCGATTCCCCCTACCCGCTCCAAAATCTATTTAAGTTATAAAAACTTTTTTTGTTATAAGGGCGAGTGGCGGAACTGGTATACGCGCTGGACTTAAAATCCAGTGGCCGTAAGGCCTTGAGGGTTCGAGTCCCTCCTCGCCCACCATTCCTCTTGCCTCGCTAAGTGGCCTATCAATACTTTTTGGTAACTCACTTTGTGAGGCAAGAGACAGTCTCCCAGCACGCTCTTTAGCTGTTGGTTAGGCTGATGCATCATCCACTTAGTAATCAACTTTGATTACTAACTAAAAACACCCCTTTTGGGGGTTTTTAGTTTATTTTATATTTTTGATTATTTCTTGGCTTGCCAACTATCAATATCTAGAACCCACCGAGTAAATAAAATACTGAGCAGCGTCAAAACTCCGAATAATAAAATATTAACCAGCCACCAACCAAAAAATTCAGCCGTCTGCCGACTCAAAGAAATTGGCAAAAAAATTAAACCGGACAGAATAAGGCCTCCATAATAATCTACCGGCAAGCCGGCTAGCCATTTTTTATGCCACCAGACATGCTCTCCTTTAAACTTTTGCAAAGGATAATGGGGATTAAAAACAAACCATAAAAAATCCCACAAAACAATAAAAATAAAAAAGAAGGAGATAGTTTTTAACCAATGCTCCAGGGACACAGTTAAGCCAAAAACATAGGGCAGGTGGAAAATAACCAACACTAGAGTAAACATCACTAAATGATAACCGGTAAACTCTCGGCCACTCATAAATTTTTCATAAGCCCGCACATACCATTTTTCGCGACTCGGCCGCCAGGCTGGCAAATTCTTAGCCCAACCATGCTGACCCTCAATTTGAATTTCTAAAATAGCCAACAAAGTAGCTAAAATAAAAATGTATAAATTAGTTAAAATAATTTGCATCATAATACCTTTTATTATAGCTCAATAATTTTAATTTTACCAAGCTGGCCCTTAACAATAGCCACGGTTGACTTGGCCACGCCAAATTCTTTAGCCAACAACTCAATTAGTTGCTCGTTGGCCTGATTATTAACCGCTGATTTGGTTAACCAAGCCCGGTAACTACCATCTGCCTGTTGTTCCAATTTTCTTTGAGAACTTTGAGGAACAACTTTAACCAAAATTCTTCTTGGCTTTTTCATAACTGATTGATCATTATTAATTCTAATTGGCTAGTTTGCAGATCAAATAAAGCAAAGGTTGGCGCATACCAAATATTAGCCACATTGCCAGGACCAACTACTTGCACGCCAGAAATATTCTCAGTCCAGGGCTTATGGGTGTGGCCGTGAAAAATAATCTCGGGCTTAATTTTTGTCTCTTGTAAATATTGCTTAATCTTAATCGGCTCATGAACAAAGGCTATTTTTTTCCCAGCTAACATCACCTCGCCCACTCCTTGATACAAAATAATATTAGACCAGCGCTTAGCCAAGGTGGCTTGCTTGTGATAATCCAAATCCATATTACCAAAAACCAAATGGATCGTGCCGGCAAATTTAGCCAACTGAGTTAAAGTTTCCGAACTAGCCACGTCACCGCAGCAAATAATTTGTTCAATCTTTTGCTGTTCACAAAAAGTTAAAACTTTAGTCAAATTAACTTCATTATCATGAATATCGGAAATGACCGCCACTTTCATAATTTTTTAACTGCCTTTTTGCCAACCACAATTTCCACTAAAACAAAAATAATTACCACTACGGCCACCGCCAAACCCACATTCTTAGTTAAACGTTGGATATAATCAAAACTTTGACCCAAAAATTGAACCAACCCCAAAATAATAATAGCCCAAGCTAAAGTGGCGTAAGCATCAACTTTAATAAATTTACGCCGGGACATACCACTGGCGCCGGCGACCACAATAATCGCATGATTAATACCATAGGAAAATTTGGAAAAAAAGATTGTGCGCTGGCTGTTACCAAAAACAAAGTGTTTTTGAAGCATCAACCAACGCTTTTTGGTTAAAAACAGCCACCGTTGATGTTTTTCAAAATATCTGGAACCAAAAGTTTTCCCGGCCCAATACCAAACCATGTCGCCCAACCAAGCCCCTAAAAAAACTGTAATTAAAACTAAAAAATAATTAACTAAACCAAAATAGACCAATAACCCGGCCGCAATTAAAACAATCTCACCTTCCAAAGCCAGGCCTAAAAAAATTACTCCGTAAATTAAAACCGGATGAATAAAAGAAAAAAATTCTAAATTATCCATATTTTTTACAACCGGCCACTTAATTTATAATAACCCAAAGCTAAATATTCCCGTACCAACATTTTTAATCCGGACCAGCGACTACTTAAGCCCGGCGTCAGCAACCAAGACGTTCGCGGACTGGAAATTTCTAATTCGCAGCCCGGGCAAACTTTTTGCCAAACCAAAAATGTTCTAGCCGTATGAAACGGCGAAGTTACCACTAAAATTCTAGACCAATTATGCTGTTTTAAAATTTCCAAACTATTTAAAACATTTTGCCAAGTACTTTGGGATTTACTTTCTAAAAATAATTGACTAGAACTAACTCCTTGTTTTTTTAAATAATCGGCCATGGCTTGCGCCTCGGTTAAACCGCCATTAGTATAACCACCGCTTAAAATAATTTGTTGGGCCAAGCCTTCGGTCAATAATTTTCTAGCCCAATCTACCCGCTCCTGGGCACATTCAGTCAGCCGACCGTCGGTATATAAACCGCAGCCATGAACTATGAGTACTTGAGCTTCAGCCAAAGTTTGTTTAACTATCAAGGGTTTAGCCAAAAGATCATTTAAACTGACACTAGCCCAGGTTTGCCAACAAAATAAAATCAAAATAATAATTACTACTCCGCCAATTTTTTTATTTTTTCTACTCATGCCCTAATTTTTTTAAAACTGCTAAATTTTCTTGATCACCGCGAGTCTCGTCAGCCGGAGTTTCAATAATTAAATTTACTTGGACTAATTTTTTTATACCTACTAATGTCTTAAAACCAATTAAGCCAATTTTACCTAAGCCAATATGCTCATGCCGATCTTTAAAACTTTTAAAATCAACTTTGCTGTCATTGCCGTGAATTAAGGCTAATCGCTTTAAACCAATCACCTGATCAAATTTTTTTAAAACCTCACGAACTTTAGCTGGCGTACGTAAATCATAGCCCGAAGCAAAAGCATGGGCCGTATCCAAACAAACGCCAATTTTATTTTTACCTAAAACCTTTTCAACGCCCTTAATAATAGCGGCAATTTCTTCAAAGGTGTCACCAATAATCTGCCCGCTACCAGCTGAATTTTCAATTAAAAACCGGCAAGTACCCTGATAACCTTTTAAAACTTTAATGAGTCCCTGGGTGACCATTTTAGTACCCAGGCTTTCCCCCACATCCTTACTACTGCCCAAATGAGTCATGAGGGCGCTCGCCCCCAGCAAACTGCCTCGCTCCAATTCTTGGCGAATAACCGAAATAGAGCCGTGTCTAATTCTGGGGCTAACCGAAGCAAAATTAATATAATACGGGGCGTGAATATAAGCTTGCTGCCGATACTTTTTCAAACCCGCCTGAAAATTGGCAATTATTTCTTTAGTCAGTTTAGGTGACGGTCCGCCTTGTGGCGAACGGGAAAAAAATTGGAACACTTCTGCTCCAACTGCTTGAGCGCGGCTCGGGCAATTATCCACCCCGCCAGCCGCTGAAACATGGCAGCCAAATTTCATAATAAGTACCCCTATTATAACATTAAGTTTTGGAAACAAAAAATGCCGTAGGCCCTTGATTAATCAAGGGCCTACGGCAATCAAAACAATTTACTTTTTAATCACTTGCTCTTTTAAGAAAGTAATCACTTTTTGATTTTTTATCACCGTACCCAGATAGTGCTGATACTCCGGACTCTTAATGCTGCCAGCAATCTTTTCATCATTTTGGTAGTAGCCTAAAATTTTATCCGTTTCAGCTTGAATCTCTTCGGCATTAGCTTCAATCTTTTCTTGCCTGGCTAAGGCGCGCAACAATAAAGAAGTCTTGACTCGATCTAAAGCTTTATCATGAAAGTCTTTTTCCAGCTCTGTTTCGGTTTTTTTAATTGATAATAAATAATCAGCAAACTTTAAACCGCGGCTCTCCACGTCGTGTTCAAACTCGTGCATCATCCGATGGATTTCTTCCTCCACCATACCGTCGGCAATCTCGCCAAACTGACAAGCTGCCACGGCCTGACGTAACAAACTTAATTCCTGGTCTTGACTTTGTTTATTGCCCACTTCCTGTTTTAAATTATCTTTAATTTTTTCTTTAAGATCAGCCAAATTTTCAGCCCCCACCGTCTTAGCCCAATCATCCGTAATGACCGGTAAAATCCGCTCTTTTAACTCTTTGAGGGTAATAGTGGTGTTAGTCATCTTGCCTTTTAGCAGCTCACTGGCATACTCTTCTGGAAACTTTAATTGAAACTCTTTGCTCTCACCTTTAGACAAGCCAATAACCGCTTCTTCAAAGCCCGGCACCATTTGCGAACTACCCAAAACCAAAGGATAATCTTTACCGCTACCGCCTTCAACCGGAACATTGCCCAGCTTAACTTCAAAATCAATAATGGCCAAATCATTCAAAGCGGCCGGCCGCTCGACCGGCTTTTCTTCAGCGCGCATACCTCTAATATCTTCAATCACTTTGTCCACTTCGGCATCTTCAACTACCACCGGCTTAGTTTCAATTTTAATATTATTAAAATTACCAACCGTAACTTCCGGGACCTGAATAAAGGTAATTTTTAAAATCACCTCATTGCCAGGAGCTAATTTTTCCGGGGCAACTTTAGGCTGACCCCAAAAATCTATTTTTTCATCCGCCACTATTTTAGTAATAACTTTAGGCAAATAGTGTTCTACGGCTTCTTCCCAAATAACCATCTCCCCTGCCTGCTGCTTAATTACTTCGTAAGGCACGTGCCCGGGCCGAAAACCCGGCACTTTTAATTTTTCGCTCAATTTGCTAGCCGCCCATTCTAAATCAGCGCTTAATTCTAAAGGCGTTAAACTGACAGTTAATTCAATTTCTCCTTTGACTGTTTGACGATTAGTAATTTGCATGGTGAACTCTTTTTATTGCATTAATTTAATTAATAACGGCACAATCAACAAGGCCACAATGTTAACAATTTTAATCATGGGGTTGATGGCCGGACCAGCCGTATCTTTATAAGGATCGCCGACCGTATCACCAGTAACAGCCGCCTTATGGGCCTCTGAGCCCTTGCCGCCAAAATTGCCGGCTTCAATGTACTTTTTAGCATTATCCCAAGCACCGCCGCC
>JAPLWL010000002.1 GCA_026396635.1 Candidatus Komeilibacteria bacterium
TAACTGGCCAAAATCTGGCTGCCAGCGCAAATAGTTCTGATATTAGCCGCGCAAATTCCCTGCCCTTTATGCGGCCGCAACGCGTGCACCCGCTCTTCATAAGCGGCCAGCGTTCCAGATACGGCTTCCAAAGTTAAGCCCAAAATCAAATCATATTGTTTAACCAATAATTCACCTTGAAAAACATTCAAACAAGCCACGGCCGTCATAAAGGAAGTACCATTGTTCATAGCCAAGCCTTCTTTGGCTTCCAAGACAATTGGGGTTAAATTCTTTTGTTGTAAAATTGGGCCAGCCGGAATTCTTGCACCGTCTTCCCAAACTTCACCTTCACCCATCATCACCAAAGTTAAATGAGACAGCGGCGCCAAATCTCCGGAAGCACCAACTGAACCTTTGCATGGCACGTAAGGGTACAAGCCGGCATTTAAAACACTCAGCAATAATTCAATCAATTCCAACCGCACACCAGAATGACCATGAGACAAAGAATTAGCTCTAATTAAAATAGCGGCTCTCACCACTTCTTCGCTAAACGGCGCGCCGGTGCCAATGGCATGGCTGCGAATTAAATTTTTTTGCAAATCTTGAACTTTGTCCGAACTGATGGCTTCGGTCTTAAACATGCCAAACCCAGTAGTCACCCCGTAAACAACTTTCTTTTCCGCCACTAATTCTTCCACCACTTTTCTAGCCGCCAAAATTTTACTTTTGGTCTGCTCTGACAAAGTTACTTTAACATTTTTATCTCTGGCAATCCGCACTATTTCTTCAATAGTGAGTTGATGATCACCAATAACAAACTCATTGTGGCCACTCATAAATATAAGTGATTAATAATAACAACCCCAGTATACAACTCTAATTTAATTAGTCAACAAACTTGTTTTTAGCAAAATAAATCAGCTTAACAATTAATTTGCATTTTTTGCCGGTTATTATATGATGATTTCAAGTCTTGGCTAGGGGTGCCGGACTCGCCTCAAAACACCCAATGTTTTAGGCCACTTTAACCCCCAAGTTACTTCTCCTAAGGAGAAATTATCATGACCAACGGAAGGTACATCATTACCGCTGCCGGCGGTAATGCTACCGCCATCCAAGTTCTCCAGCACGCCCTGGCAAGGGCAAACTATGAAGACCAAGGTCGACAGCTTCAAGCTGAGACCGATCCGCTTGGCGCGGAACAGTATGGCTTCTTGATCCCGGAAGACAATCACTTCGAAATGGCCAGTGGCGAATTCTGCGGCAACGCTGCTCGCGCTGCGGCCATTGTCTTGGCGAATGTCAACGGGCAGAATCACCTAACCTTCACTATGTCCGGTTTTTCCGGCAAGGTAGAGGCCAACGTTGACCACTACAGCGACAACCATCTCTACCGAGTGAACTGCGCCTTCCAGGGTATGGAAGTCAAAGTCACTCCGGTTACTGCCAATGGCCAACCGGCCACTTTGGTAGACCTCGGCGGCATTGTCCATGTAGTGATCGAAGGTGAATTTTCGGCAAAGGAAGAAATCTACAAGCCTCTTCACCGGAAAATCACCGAAGAACTGGACCTGACCCAACGAGACGCGGTTGGCGTAGTCTGGATCACCAAGTCCGGATCCTCCGTCATCATGCACCCGGTCGTCTGGGTTCGCGCCATTGATTCCTTCTTCTATGAGGGCTCCTGTGGTTCCGGCACTATCGCCGTGGGCAAGATTACTGGCGTCCAAGACATTGTCCAACCCACCGGCAAAATCATCTCGGTCCGTTTCACTCCCCAGGCTGTCAATCTGGAAAGCGAAATGGAGGTCACCCATGGACTCTAAGTTGAGCTTCATCCAGATCGGCCAAGACTTCAATCCTGAACATCTCCTGGGCTTCACCCGGGTCTACCAACAAGCCTTTGCTGGTTCGCCCTACTTCGAACACTACGAAAACGACGATGTCCGGAAAGATGTCTGGGAACCGCATCTGAAAGACGGCTGCATTTTCCTGGCTCTACAGGATGGTCAAGTCGTAGGTCTGTCTTGTGCCATGCCCATGGATAAATGGGGTCACGATGACGAATTTCAAGGTTTCATCGCTAGAAACCAAGACCGGCTGCCCAACCACCCAGCCAATATCTGTTTCATGACCGAAGCTGCCGTCTTGCCTGAATATCAAGGAAAAAAGATTGGCACCGAACTCGTGAAATGGCTAGTTGAATGGTCCAGGAGTCTTGGTTTTCGCCACTACATGATGCGGACCGCCAAAATCGGTTCGAATTCCATCCACATATTTCTCAAGCTCGGCGGTCAGATCATGGAAAACCTGATTCAAGATGTAAGCGAACACGCTGCCAAAGTGGAATCCCAAAGCACCGAACGGATCTACATCCAAGGCGTGATCTAATAAACTTCATCGTCAAGGCTGCTCATGATTTCGCAAAATTAGGAGAGGCGCGCACTTGGCGCCTCTCCTCTTCATTTCCAATCATTCTCTAAAGGAACCTCCCATGCTTGTTGATCCCAGCATCATTACTCTGATTGGCGCCGAACCCGGACCAATTGTTACCATCATGGCCGGAGTTCATGGCGATGAAGTGTGCGGCATCCTTGCCTTACGCTCCATCATCAACCAAGTTAAAATCCAACGAGGCAAAGTTCACTGCATCTTTGCCAATCTGCCGGCCATTGCCCGCGGCGTTCGCTCCACCCAGATGAATCTCAACCGCGCTTTTCGACCAGCGGAACTACTCGGGCCGGAAGAAGCTCAAACCTACGAACGGGCTCGAGCCCTGGAGCTCATGCCCTACCTGGATGAAAGCGTGGCGCTACTGGACGTTCATTCCAGCACCAGCCAAGACAGCACGCCGTTCATCATCTGCGAACCACATTCTTTCTTGATCGCTCGCAAACTGCCATTCCCCATCCGCTCTCACGGCTGGGACGCGATTGAACCAGGCGGCACCGATTACTACCTGAACCGCAGAGCAACCCCTGGCTACGGCCTCTGCATTGAATGCGGTTCACACCAAGATCCCAAAGCCGCTGAACGCGCTGAAGATTCAATTCGGAACTTTCTGGCCATCATGAATTTGACCGATGAGTCACCCAGGCTCCTCACTGAACCACAGCGGCAAATCTATGCTCGCTCCATCTACCACACCAAGGTAGATTTCCGGCCAGTCAGAGAATTCGCCGATTTTGAAGCTGTTCAGCACAGAGATCTTATTGGCTACGACGGAACCGAAGAAGTCCGAGCCGAATTCACCGGCGTTGTCATCTTTGTCCGGAAACGCACCGGAGCCAACCAAGAAGCCTTTATTCTAGCCGAAGAAGAGTAATGGCTAAAAACCAGCAACTTAAAAGCCACCATTCAGTTCTGTCCTAACATATCAGGATCAGCACGCTGAAGGGTGGCTTTTCGATTAATATCAATGATTGACAAAACGACTAAACTCATTACAATAACCACGAACCATCATTGGTTACGCTGTCCTTTCGTAAACAAATCACCTAAACGGAGTCAACACCCTGATTACCAAACTCATTCCAATGGCCGAGCTTGGCGAGATATCGCTTGAGCTTTTAGATCCACAAAACTGCAATCCTCGGGACATTCTCAGCATGGCGGAAACCTACCGAGAGGTTTATCGCACCGATTCAGAATGGCTGGAAGAATTCCAATGTCCCAACTGCCGCAAGGTCTTTGGACCAACCAACAATCGTGTTGTTCAGGGCATTCTAGTCTGCAATGGCTGTGCTGGACCAGTGCCTTTGGTAGAAATGTGGACCATCCGCAATATTCTGATGGAAGATTTCTATGGCCAAATCAGCCAACGAGAAAATTTCGTCTGTTCCCTGGCGCGCCTTCCCAGTGGCAGGATCATTGGTTTTTGCTGGGGCTATTTGGCTTCGGCCAAAACTCTGGAGAAAAAAACCACCGGCGCCAAAGGTTTAGCCAGAGAACTAAACCAAAGGTTTGGCCAAAAACTTTACGCCTACCAGAAAGAAGCCGTGGTCTTGCCGGAATTCCAACGACACGGACTCGGCTCGCTACTCATCTGGCTTCGCAACCAAGCTTTTGCCACTCTCCTACCCAACGGCATTGCGCTTTTCCAAACCCTGGCTGACCCGCCCAGCAAAAGCTACCATCTCTTCGTGGAAAAAATCGGCTACCAAATCTGTCACCGCTTCTTCCATCCAGAAGAACAAAGGCAAAAAATCTTCGCCGCCATGACGATTCCCAACATCAATACAATTTTCAGCCAAAACTTAAACACACGTTTTGGTTTGAACTTTAGTAATGATGACTAAAACCGCAAATTTTCACCACCAACAGCAAAGCCGCCTCAAATTCCAATTCATCGGAGTTGAAAGGTGGCTTTTTGCTTTATTTTATATTTTAAACTCCAAAGGAGAATACAAAGAGGTTGTTTGATTATTAAAATAAGCCCACTCCTTATCACCGTAAGAAAAGTGCCACCACTCGCCATAAAAGGGAACAAAATTTTCGGCCAGCATTGCCTTAAGTAATATTTCCCGATTAACCAACTGTTCGGCAGAAATTTTTTCCGAATAAGTTTTAATTTTTTCATTATCACTAAAATCAGCTATCTTAGTACCCATATCTAAATCGCCACTGGCGGTAGTTATAGTTAAATCAATAGCTCCGCCAGTCGGATGGCCGGCCACCTCCGGCACGGCCACAAAATTATGAGTCAGGGAGTTTAATTCCAATTCTAATAAATCCGGTTTTTCTAATTTTAAAATCTCTTTTTGCTTAGCAAAGTATTGTTGTTGAATAGCGGGGTGACGATAACCATAAACAATCTTTAACTGATATTGCGGATTTATTTTTTGCAAACTTAACTGAACTTTAGCTAATTTGTCGGCCACTAATTTTCTAACAAAAATATTATCACCGACAAACGGCAGCATATCCATTTTTTCATATTGACACTTTAATGCGGGGCAAACTTCATTCAAATTCACCAAGGCCTCCTGATTCTCGCCACTAGCAATAGTTAATAATTCTTGATAAGTTAAAATTTTACCAGCTGGTTGCATATCTAACTATTTCCTTCCTGATCCGGCTTATTTTTATTCTTAATATAATTTTTCCAAGCCTCGTCTTTTTCAATTACCTCTTCAATTAAAAAATTTCTGAGCCAATCAGCTTTACTGATTTTTTCTTTAACACTCCGCCAATTCAAATAGCGTTCCAACCGCGGGGACAGCCTAAAAGTAAATTTAATACTAACATTTTCCTGCCTAAGCTCACCGGTTTCCAGCAATTCCAAAAAATCATAAATAGCCTCAGTGGCCTTACCCGGCTGAACAAATTTAACCAAAAATAGCTGGGCCAACTGCCGATTACCTTGCAAAAATTTCAATTCCTCCGGAAATAGATTCCCTTTGGGTAAAACATAAAGCACCGGCTTTTTTTGAGATAAAGCCGCAGCCACCAAATAACCAGCCGAGGCCGCCTCGGCGCCATAAATAATCACCGCCTGCATTTTTTCCAAAGACATATCAGCCGGATGACTAATGGAAGAAAAATGTTCTTGATTGGATAAAATTAAAATCCCGCTTGACCTTAATGAAGCCGCGATCTGCTTGGTAGTTTCATCGTACTCGTTGGTAAAAAAATAAACTTTCATATTAACTGCCCATTATTTCCCCCAGATACGGATTTAACAAACCATTGGTAATTAAAGTTTGATTATCAGTGGCGGCCAAGAGCCAAGCAAATTTAACCACCAAACAATGCCAGGTTAAATAATTAACTATGGGAGTTGAGGTTTTTTCCAATAATAAAGTTGGTTGGAAAATAACATAGGGCACTTCCAAAGAAGCTAGAAAACTTTCAGCCAAAGCCACTTGCGGTTCATGCCGAACAAAAATTAAACCCTTAGCTTGAGCCGAAATGACTTCGGCAGCAAAAGGGCCTTGATTGATAACCTGGATTTGCGTTTCAAAAAGATTATGATGCGGCCAACCCACTTGCACCGGCAAAGTCTCTTCGGAAAAACTAATGCCAAAATCAACCTTGCCAATATATTGATTATCCAAACTAACTAAAGTATTGGTCTCATTACGTTGATCAAAGCCGGCCTTACTGGGAGCTATTAAATGAAAACCATCCAAAATAACCGTTTGCGGCTTGGCTAAAGTAGCCAGCTGTACGGCATTAATCAGATTGGCTTTAACCCCGCCGGCTTTAATTAATTTTTTCTTAAAAAATAAATCTTCTACGCCAGTGGTAAAAATAATTGGTAAGGTTGGCTGCAACCAACCAAAACTAATGACGTTGCTTAAATATAAAGCTAAAGTTAAATCAGCCAAGACCACTAAGCCGCCAATTGGATCAGCAGCTTCGGCCCGAATTAGGTCAACAAAACTTTGCCATTGGGGAGCAGCTGGCAGTTTGTGGTCATAACTAAAATTAACCAATTTGGTTTTAGCCAATAAGCTAATTTCCGGAATGGCTTGAGTCAATTGATTCTGAGTTATTGCCGGCCAAGAACTGGCAATAATAATAGTGACTGATTTGTTGTTAGTAACTATATTAACCATTTGGGTAAGACGGCTAGTCTTTTAGAGACGGCTATTACACCTGATAGTATACTCCTAGCTTTAAAAAAGGCAACAAAAACCTGGTTTAACCGTCTAAATACTATGACCTGCTAATTACTTGGGCCATTTCAACTAGCCGATTGGCATAACCCCATTCATTATCATACCAGGCTATAATTTTAAGCAGGTCCCCATCCACAATTTGAGTTAAAGCCAAATCAATAATGGCTGAGTGTGAATCGCCAATCAGATCAGAAGAAACTACCGGGTCATGAGTAACTGACAAAATCCCCTGCCATTCTTTTTTAGCCGCTTCTTGTTCCAAAACTTGATTAACTTCCGCCACGGTAGTTTTCTTTTTTAAAACAAAAGTAAAATCCGCCAAAGAAACAACCGGTGTGGGCACTCTAATAGCCAAACCATCAAACAAACCAACCAGCTCCGGAATAGTTTTGGTCACGGCAATGGCCGCGCCGGTGGTAGTTGGCACAATATTTAAGGCCGCGGCCCGAGCCCGCCGCAAATCTTTATTGGGTCCGTCTTGTAAATTTTGATCAGTGGTATAGGAATGAGTCGTGCTCATCATGGCCTTAGCAATGCCCCAATGCTGCAACACCACTTTAGCCACCGGCGCAATACAGTTAGTGGTACAAGAAGCATTATTAATTATTGTCTCTTGATTATAAGTCCCCTGATTAACACCCAAAACCATAGTTGGTACTTCATCACCCCGAACCGGCGCAGAAATAATCACTTTTTTAGCCCCGGCCGCTAAATGAGTGGCAGCGCCTTTTTGATCAGTAAACCGGCCCGTGCATTCTAAAACCACATCCACGCCCAAAGAACCCCAAGGTAAATTTTTTGGCTCTTTTTCCGCCAAAACCGGATAATGAATTCCATTAATCACTATGGCCGCGTCAACTGACTCTACTGATTTAGCAAAGCGTCCATAAACAGAATCATATTGTAATAAATGGGCTAAAGTTTTAGCATCGGTCAAATCATTAATCGCTACCACCTCCACATCTTTTTTTAGCAAAGCTACTTTAAAAGCCGCCCGGCCTACTCGGCCAAAACCATTAATAGCAATTTTTATTTTTTCCATAAAGTAAAGTTAAGCTAATTTAAAATCTTCCACGCTGCCGCCGGTCATTTTTATCCGCTCCAAAACTTCTGCTTCTACCTCGGCTCTGGGTCGGCCGTACTTTAAGCTAGAAAGCTGTTTAATGCTTTCGGCCAACTTAGGATCACCGGGCGTGGGCGGCAATGGTTGAATATTAAAAGCCGGCGCGTTTTGACCATCAATCAATAATTTCAAATATAAATTGTGACGCGGAATATTCAATAGATCTCGTTCATTGAAAACCGGCGCAAACTGCTTAGCCATGACCTCGGTATCTTCTGGACCCAGCCGAAAAGCCGCCAAGGTACCCACGTTGCCCAAAACCGCGTCCCGAATTTTAGTATCATTATTCTTAACTAACTGGGCAATAAATTGATGACCAATAATTAAATCCAATTTATATTTTCTGGCTTCGGACAAAATAATACCCACCGTATCCGTAATAAAGTTTTGAAATTCATCAATATAAAGGAAAAAATCTTGGCGCTCACTTTCGGCAACATTAACCCGAGACAAGGCCCCCATCAGCAACTTGCCAATCATTACCATGCCCAACAAATTACTACTCATTTCCCCAATCTTACCTTTGGTCAAGTTGAGCAAAATAATTTTCTTGCTGTCCATGGCCTCTCTAAAATTAAAAGAGCTTTTACTTTGGGAAATAATCGGCCGCATCACATCAGAGTAAACAAACGGGGTTAACTTGGAAGTAATATAAGGAACAATATTGGCCAAAGACGCTTCACCGCCGGCTTTCTGCGCTTCTTTTTCCCAAAAGTCTTTCACCAAAGGATTTTGACATTTGCTTAACTTAAAAGCTCTAAATGATTCATCAGCCAAAACGCGCGGCACTTCCAACAAAGTAGCGCCAGAGGCCGGATCTTCCATTAAAAGCAGCATCGCATTACGCATATACTGCTCAAACATTGGTCCGCCAGTTGCTTTTAAATCATAAAGTTTATCAAAAATAGCAATCATTTCATTGATCACAAAGGTTTTCTGCTCTGCACTGTCAAACTCCAACATGTTTAACCCCAGCGGCCGTTCCAAATTAGCCGGGTCAAATAAAATTACATCTTCAGCCCGATTTTTCGGCAAATGACCCAAAACATATTCCACCAAATCACCATGAGGATCAATTACACAAACTCCATCACCATTGGCTACGTCCTGAATGATCATATTCTGCATTAAAGTAGATTTACCCGTACCAGATTTACCAATGATATACATGTGCCGCCGCCGATCATTAACTTTCATCCGCACGTCTTGCTTTTCACCCCGATAATTACTAATCCCTAAAACAATTCCTTCTTTGGGCAGATTCAGTGGTGGCGGTGCGGATCGGGAGTGCAGCCAATTAATGTGCGGCGCTAGGCAACCAGAAGTTGGCAAGTGCATTAAACTGACGGCTTCTTCACTATTAACCACCAAGCTATAGGCCGGCTCAAAGTAACGATGAATAAAATCAGAAATCAGCCGTTCTTGATTTTTTTTATTTTCTTTCAAAACATTGCCGTATTTATAAAAATTTAATTGAGCAAAAGAATTAGTAATATTGGCCAGGTAACTTTCGGCCAAAGCCTTTTGCGGCGAACAAGCAATGATCCGCAAATTACCTTCTAATCCAGCCTTACTCATTTTTTCTTCCACGGCCTTCATCGCCTCTTCTTCCAAACCAGACAAAGACTTGCCCTGAAGGTATTGGGGCTTGAATTTCCCGAACAAAATTAGCTCCGGGATAGCGCCATTTCCGGTGGGCCGAACGAAAAACAAATTGAATGGCGGCCGTTGACTGCTCATCAATCTTGCCCAAAGAATTAAGCGCCGCATTAAACGGATCACCCTCTAAATTTTTATAAGTCTTTAATGGAAAAATATGATAATTACTAAAAACCAAATGGCGGCCAACAATTTCACTCTGAGGCGAAAAAATATTATAATCATCAACTGCTTCAATTTGGGCATGACTGTTAATGGCATGTAATTGCTGTTCTACCAATTGTTCATATTCATTAGGCACCATTAAATAAAAATCAATGGCCCCCTTAACCGTAACTATTTCAAAAGAAAAAACATCTGACCGGGACAACAACCAAGCCTTTAAACCGCGCTGCGCCTTAAGTGAACCAATGACCGTAAAAAAACTTTCCGCCAAGCTAATTTCTTCTTTTATTTTTTGAGTGGACATTTCTGATTCTTTTTCGTCCCGCTCTGGCTGAGGCACAGAAATATGCAACAACTTTTGCCTAAAAGAAGAAGTTAAATAATGCTTACGAGCCAAACTTTTACGTAAAATTAAAAAAACCAACCAAGCCAAACCCAGCAACAAGACCAGGCCAATTACCACCCATTGCCAATCACTAACCGTTACTTCAACGCTACCGCTTGGCAAAGTGCCGAACGGCGAGGCCTGGGTGCCAAAATCTGGTTGCCAAGATGGAATATCTGTTGCTGCCATGATCTTATTTTTAATTTTTTATTTATTCAGCTTGAGGAGCTGATCAGTTTTGATTTTAGCTTCTTGCTGTAAGAAAAATTTATTAACCCCCGGGATAATTCTTAGCCATTTCACAATTAAAGCAAAGATTTCGCCAATTTTAATAGTGGCCGCCCGCAAAAGAACTGTGATTTTTTGAGCCGTCTGCTCGCCGACTATTTTAAACTCCTCTTTTTTATCTGGTGGTAATTTTAAATAAGCCTCACCCAAGCCCTCTTCCAAAACATTTTCAATAGTAACTTGGAGTGGATCTTTAGGTACAGCCGCCTGAACCGCCACCGCCGGACCAGCCACAACCGAGCTTGGTTTTTGATTAAAAGTTTCAGCCGCTCTGTTCATTTGAGCCGCCTCTGATTCTGGCTGGCGCTCAATAATAGTTCCCCTAACCTGTTCCGGGTTTGGTTGTGGCGGCAACTTAGGAA
>JAPLWL010000033.1 GCA_026396635.1 Candidatus Komeilibacteria bacterium
ATTTTACCGCTGACACCCAAATTCTTTAAAACCACACTAGCCTCGCTAATATTTTTGCCTTCATTAACATCAATGACCAAGCGCCTAATTGGCACCACTAAAGCCGAAAAGGCCAACAATAAGCCTATGATAATTATACCTTTTCTCCCTCTGGGCGATTGATACTTATTATACAATTTACTCAGTAAAAATCCAGCGGTTAGTAATAACAAAATCTCATTGATCCAAAGATAACGATCACTGGTAATAATTAAGAGGTAGCCGCTACTATATAAAATCATGACCACTAATGATAAAAACGATGGGTCAAGCCAGAGTCCCTGCCTATTCCTTCTATAATTTTTAATCAACTGCCAAATCGCTAGTCCAATAACCACCGGCCACAAAACAGTAAACTTACCAAACATGACCAAGGTTTGGCCGATGTTCTTTAAAATTAATTTTAATTGAAAAATAAAGTTTGACCAGCTGCTGAGCGGACTCCACTGATAATTCGGCATTAACGGCACATAGTAAGTTAGATCTTCCCACATTGAATTGGCACTCTGGTTAGGCGGTGGCAACAAACCTAAATATTCAGGAGCATGACCCTTAGAAGCCGGCGCCATCCAAGCTCGGTTATAATTGGCGCTGGTGCTGATGGTAAAAAACTGGTACTTACGGCTCAAAGCAAAAATCCAGCAACCACTAATAACCAAAAATATAGCATAGCTAATCAAACAATTTTGAATAATTTTTTTCTTGGCCACCCAATCGCGGTGATAAAAAAAATGAAACAGATGCAAAACAACTAAATGAATCAGGATAAAATAAAAAACATAGTGTTTGGCTAAATACCCGACCGCACCCCAAAAACCCAAATAGACCGCCGACCACCGACTAAGATAATAATCTTTTTTAAAACCCAAATTTACATAAAAAATCAAAATAGTCACCACTAACAAATCCGGCGTAGTATGAACTAAGGCAAAGGACAAGATAATTGGAACTAAGGCAATTAATAAAATGGTCTCTATAATTCGATTTAACTCAAATTTTTTGGCCAATAACCAAAATCCAAAAATTGTCATTGCGCCAATCAGCAGATTTAAAATTTTAAAAGCCACTAGCGGCTTAATTGGCAGTAATAAAAACGGCATTAATAACCAAGACAATAAAACTCCCCAAACTCCATTAATCGCATTAATAAAGTCGCCCTGTAAATATTTTTGAGCAATTGATAAATACGGTACCACATCAGTCACCGTATAATACTGATAATATTTCAGCATCAAAAAACCCAAAATTAAATAGCCAACAATGATGAGAATTATTTTTTTCATGATTTAATTTTCCGTTTATCAAAAACAAATTTTTGCAAAATTAAAGCCAATAAAATCCAACCAAAAGATTCAATCATTAAATGATGCCGTTGGTTTTCTCCGGCTTCAACCAAAATACCAATTGCCGTTACATAAATAATATTAAACAGCAAAAAACCAACTATTAAATCATGAGGCAAATCCGGTTTAATAAAAAATTTTCGCCGACAAACAACAATCAGGCCATAAACCAAGCCCAATAAATAAATAATGGTCAAAAATAAACCAATTACTAAAAATCTCCAAGCTTGAGTTGGCCTAATGTTGGCCGCGGTTGAAACATAATTAAGCAGCTTTTGGCCACCCCAGGCTAGCGGCTCACCATAAACAAACAAACCATAAAATTTATCCCAATTCTGCAAAATCGCGTAATTGTTATAAGGCGGGTTTTGCTGAGAAGAAAAATGACTGCTGCCAGGAGAAAAAAAGATAACCGCCGTGCCCACAACACTTTTCAAATAAACAGCCGGCTGATGAAGGATAACCGAACGAACATCGCCCATCAACTGCTTGGCTAAGGCCAAATAACCGTAATAATTAAAATTTATATAACCATTACTTTTTGAATTTTAATATTGGCTAGATTGATGGTAAAAGGATCCATGGGAAAATATCCCGAAGTAATTCCCTCTTTAAATAAAGTTTGGCGCTCAGCTTCAGTGGTTAAAAACATGGTAGTTTTATATAGTCCCATGCCCATCCAAGAACTAGCGCCAAAATTACCAAATAAATAAAGGTTTTTCCCGTACCAACCAATAATTAACAAAAAAGGAATCAGGCTAGCTAAAATTACTTTTTTCCAGTTTCGTCGATAAAAATATAGCAACACCAAAAAAATCACCAAAAACCAAACTAAATGAAAGAGGCTTCTTAATAAAGTTAATAAACTCAAAATCAGAAAAAAAGTAAACAAATATCCGGATTTATTCTTTTCAAGGTATTGCTGCAAAAAGAAAACCGAAATTAATAAAATGACCAAAACCAAATAATCGTAAAAAAAGAAATTTTCAAAGAGGATGATAGTTGGGCTTAAAACAAAAAGCAAAGTAATGACCACGGCTAGCCACCAATTAATTTTTAATTTTCTCATTATCAAAAAAAGAAAAACTGTTAAAGCCAGCCCAGCCATCACAAAAAACCAATGAAAAACCAAACTAAAATGAACTGGAAACAATTGCAAAACCAAACCACTAAACAAATTAAATAATGGCGGCTGGCTATGCAGATACCACAAGCTGGACCACAACTGATTTTTTAATAAAGCCGGATCTATAAACTGCCAACCCTTTTCTAAATACTCTAAATTAAAGCTAACACCCAAACCGGCTAATAATAAACGTGATAAAATAAATATTCCGCCAACCACAACCACTCCCTTTAAATTAGTTGGCCAGTCTTTTATTTTTAAAAATTTCATAGCTAAATTTTATCGATAACTACGATCGTATTTACTAATCAACCAATTAAAAAGATCACTAATAATTAATTCAAATTTATTTAAATACCGCTGGCGCATAATTCTATAATAGGCAATATTTTGCTGACGATGCTTTAAACCAGAAGAACGAGCCTCGGCTCTAACGCAAAAATTACTAATAGTCCGCCCAAAATAGGTCCACTTAGTGCCATCTTTTATTCTCAACCACAAATCCGGATCCATGGCTACTGGCAAAGTTTCATCAAAATAGCCAAAACGGTCAAAAACACTTTTTTTAATAAAGACTCCCTGATGTGGAATATAATTAAAAAACTTTAACAAATAACGGCCAAACCAGCTTTTACTATTGTAGCAAAAGATCTTTTTACGCGGCCACTCACCTACAGACTTACCAGTTAATTCAATCACATTAATTCGTCCATAAATCCAATCATAATCCTGCCCGGCTAAAAAGTTTTTAACATCAGTTAAAACCGCGGCATCAAAAAAACTATCATCAGAATGGAGATGAATTAAATAATCGCCCTGACTATGTTTAATGCCTTCATTCATGGCGTTAGAAATACCCTTGGGAGGCCCTTGAAATAATTTTACCCGGTCCGGGTATTGCTTTTGATAGTCGGCGATTATTTCTAAAGTGCGATCCGTAGAAAAACCGTCAATAAAAACATGTTCATAATCATGACAATCTTGCGCTAAGACGCTTTTAATATTTCTCTCTAAATAGGCTTCGCTGTTATAAGTACAAGTTATAATAGAAAATTTCATAGTAAATAAATTAATGATTATTAGCTAGGGCGATTTTTGACCAATCAATTGATTGTCTGGAAAATTGCACAAAAGGTATTTGACCATAATAAGCCGCCCAGGCGCCGTAAGTACTAGTAGAACCAATAATTAGGTCCGTTTCAGCTAACATATACAAGTCGGTAATTTCACTACCCGGCCCTTTAACGATATTTAAGCCCATAAAGGCAACTTCATCTATTAATCCATCGGTACAGACAACAAAAACCACTTCTTTGGGCTCAAAACCTTTTAACTCTTTTAAAAAATCTTTTAACAACCCAGCCACCTCTGCCTCGGAATAAAAAAACTTACCACCTTGCCAAGTCTTATAATCTCCTTGGCGAATATGCACGCCGACCAACAACTTATATTTTTTTAATAGTTCTGTCTTAAGATTTAAAATTTTTGAATAATACACCTCGGCTGGCCTCAATTTATCTTTTATTTCATTATAATATTTTTTTTGACCAACTTCATTATTAAACAACCAACCGCAAAAAAAGAAAGTTTTATTTTTAGCCGAATCAATGATGGCTAAAGATTGCTGCTGCGCCACCACCGATGTAGGCGTGGGTGGCAAAAAAAATTCCCTACCCCCGTCTTTAATAAGCTGCCGGCTAAATAAAATCTGAATAATAGCCGCATAAAAATTATAAAGCAATTTGCTAACCTTGATTTTTTTATGCCAAAGGTGGAGTCGGGCCAATAAGTTAATCAACTTATCAGAGGTCTGCAGGCCAAAATAATGCTGATATCTAAAAAAGGCATAATTTTCAAATTGATATTTTTTTTCCAAACAATAACTATAGACGTAAGAATACAGCCAGAGCTGATTAGCCAACCGACCACCATTATCTTTTAAAATAATAATTTTATTGGTCATGATCTTTTAAGACTTAAAATCAAACTGATATATTTTTACGCCAGCTTGTTCATAAATTACCTGGCCTATTTTTTTCACACTTTCAGTCAAAGCCTCCGACATAATTAAAAACTTATAATAATCACTGGCAAAATCACCTTTAAACGTCGTGGCCTCAAAATAATCCCTGGCTTTCTGAGGTCCGTCTTCAATGGCATAATTAATTTTATTATCAATCAAATACTGCTTAAGCTGATCCGGACTAAACCGGCCGGCCTCCAATAAAGCATCCGGCGCTATAAAAGTGTTATCATTTTTAAGAAAAAAACTAACTGATTTCCAAATGTTAAAAAATTTGGTTTGTTGATAATGATTATTAAGATAATTGCTAATTTGATAAATTGAACCCAAATCCCGATGATCATAAAAATCCTGCTCACCATAAATGCCCATTACATAAAGAAGGTCGGTTTTTTTAACCTGCCAAAAATAATTATTTTTTTTGCTAAAAATTACCCCGCCCCCAGCACCCACCATCAAGATTATCAAAATAACCAAAATGGCTGATTTAATTTTTGGCAAATATCGGTTAATCAGTTGACCGGCAGCTATGCCCGCCAAAATCATTAACAATATCAAACCAAAAAAATTAAAACGTCTTTGATGAGAAATGGCAAAAAACCATAAAGTAAAATAAACCCAAGTTAAACCTAATAAACCAATAAATAATTGCCGATTACGTTTAAAAAACAAACCAATAA
>JAPLWL010000067.1 GCA_026396635.1 Candidatus Komeilibacteria bacterium
CAGTGGTGGTGGGCCTATGATGAAGAACGGGTGCTGGTCTCCAGAAATTCCGGGCTTGATTGGGAAGACGTGCCAACAAATCTTCCGATCAATGTCAGCCATTGTTCTTTGGCGGTTGATCATCAGGGTAATTGTTGGCTGGGAACCAGCAAGGGCCTGTGTTTGGCAGTTGCCAGCGGCGGTTTTGAGCGAGTGGCCCTACCAGAAAGAAAGGTTAGGCGGTTATGGGTAGTTGGCCAGGACTTGCTCGCGGCCACGGCCTACAGCGTCTTTCATTGCGGGCCATCTCAAGACTGGCAGGAATGCTGGTCTTCCGGCAGCAGCATGCTTGATGAGCTGGTGGTCAAAGACAGCAAGATCTTTGCCCTGGCTGATCGGGCAGTCTACCAATTGGGGTATTTTAAGGCTAACGAGGAAGAGGAGGGTTCTTTAGTAGCCTAGAGCAAAAGCAAATCAGGGGCGCGGTCCACGCAGGATCGCGCCTTTTGAATTCAGCTAGGATCAATTTGACAGATGTGGTTTGGCTTGTTAATTTTAAAATGTTTTTTGTACATTGGGGGTCTGGTAAAATTGGTCATTTTACCAGAGGGCAATAAATTTTGACCAAACTCGGTAAAGATAAGGAATAATCCTGTTATGAAAGGTGTAATTTTGGCTGGCGGAACCGGTAGCCGATTGCTGCCACTCACCAAGGTTACTAACAAGCATCTCCTGCCCGTTGGTCGCAAGCCAATGATTTTTCACCCAATTCAGAAGTTGATAGAAGCGGGGGTGGGGGAGATTTTGATTGTAACTGGCATTGAGCACATGGGTGCCGTAGTGGCCTTGCTGGGCTCGGGCAAAGATTTTGGCTGCCGCTTTACCTATAAGGTCCAAGACGAAGCTGGCGGCATTGCCCAGGCTTTGGGCTTGGCCGAAAATTTTGCCGGCAGCGATTCGGTGATAGTGCTTCTGGGCGACAATGTCTTCCAGGACTCGATCGTTGAATTCGTCAAGGACTATTCGGTCCAGGGTGGTGGCGCCAAGATCATTCTCAAGGGAGTGAAGGATCCTGAGCGCTTCGGAGTGGCAGAGTTGTCCGGCGATAAGGTGGTCGGTATTGAGGAAAAACCAGTTACGCCCAAAAGCAATTGGGCAGTTACCGGCGTTTATCTTTTTGACCAGGAGGTTTTCAATGTCATCAGAAGCTTGAAGCCTTCGGAGCGAGGAGAACTGGAGATTACCGACGTCAATAATGACTACATCCAGCGCGGCAAAATGACCTGTGGCAAATTCGTGGGCTGGTGGACTGATGCCGGAACCCATGAATCTCTGTCTAAGGCTGATCAGCTGGCTCGGGAAACTTGGCCGGAATAATCGGTGGTGGTCAGTAAGGACATCTACAAAATCAGGGGCGCGGTCCACGCAGGATCGCGCCTTTTGAATTAAAAAAATTAAAAGCCCCTTGCCAAAAATGTTATTTCACCCTATAATATAGGCGATTTTCCGATTAATTTTTTAAAAATGGGTTTAGATAATCAGTCTCAAGATAAACAATCAACAACCTGGTGGCAGCCAGCTTTTGTTATTTTTACGCAAGTTTCTGGCTGGATTGCTGGGCCAATTATTCTAGCCCTTTTTTTGGGTAAATGGCTGGATAATAAATATCAAACCAGCCCCTGGTTATTTTTGATCTGTATTGGCTTGGCCTTTTTGATTTCATCTTTGGGTATTGTTCGGATTACCTTGGATTACTTGAAGAAAATTGAAACAGAAGTTAAGCAAAAAAATGATTCATTAAAGTAATTTATGGCTGAACTTGGCGTTGAAAATGTGGCGGCACCCAATACAGAAGTCTCTCACGAGGCCACCTTATTTGCCGAACCTTTAATGCAGGTGGGCCAGTTTAGTATCACTAATTCTTTGGTAACTTCTTGGCTGGCGATTATTATTATTGTGGTGGTTTGTTTAGTGATTGCTAAAAAAGTAAAACCAGTGCCCGGTAAAGCCCAAGGTGCCGCTGAGTTAGTTGTAGAAAGTGGTTTAAATTTAGCTGATTCAGTGACTGGCAATCGAGCTAAAACTGTTAAAATTTTTCCAATTGCTTTGGCTATTTTTTTGTTTGTTTTAATCAACAATTGGTTGGGTTTGATTCCGGGAGTTGGCTCCATTGGTTTTATTGAGGGAGAAGTTGGTCATCAAGTCTTTGTACCATGGCTTAGAGGCGGTACAGCCGATTTAAATACTACTTTGGCTTTAGCTTTATTTTCGGTGATTGGTGCTAATATTTTTGGTATTATTATGGTAGGCTTATGGAAACACTTTAATAAATTTGTTAATTTAAAAGCTTTTGCCGCTATCCCTGGTCATATTATAAAAGATCCTACTATTGTTATTGTGAATCCAATTAAAGCTTTCGTGGGGATTATTGAAATTATCGGGGAAGTGGCTAAAGTAGCCAGTTTATCTTTTCGGTTATTCGGCAATATTTTTGCCGGCGAGGTTCTTTTATCTTCTATTGCGGTGATTTTTGCTTTTTTATTACCAATTCCGTTTATGTTTTTAGAGATTATCGTGGGAATTATCCAGGCACTAATCTTCGCCATGTTGACTCTGGTTTATTTTACCATTGCCAGTACCGCGGAAGAACATTAATTATGTTAGTTATTGGTAATTAGTTATTGGTAATTAGTTTAAAAAGTTAATTATTAATCACTAATCACTAATTAGCGCGATTGCCCGGGGACGTTAAAAATATTTTCTCGTCTAATCCAAACAATCGTCGGAAAGTTTTATTTTATGGATTTAACTACCTTAGCCAAAGCTTTAGCTATTGGCATCGGTTCAATTGGGCCGGCCCTAGCCATTGGTAAAATTGGCTCTAAAGCCATGGAAGCTATTGGTCGGAACCCGGAAGCCGCCGGTAAAGTTTTAGTGCCAATGTTGTTGGCGGCAGCTTTTGCCGAAGCCATTGCCATTTACGCTTTGGTTATTGCTTTTTCTATCAAATAGCCTGTTTATTCAGAGGGTTTATAAAAACCTTCTGAGCTAAACAGATTATTAACAAATTATATGGAAGAATTAATAAAAACATTTCACATTGATTGGAAATTAATCCTGGCTCAGCTGGTTAATTTTGGTATTGTTATTTTTGTTATTTATAAGTTTTTTTGGCCCAAGATTAAAAATGTTTTAGAAGATCGAGCGGCTCAAGTGTCAGAAAGTTTGCGCCGATCTAAAGAAATTGAAGACCGCTTGGCTAAAATTAAAACTGATCAGGAAGCCATGAGGGCAGAGAGTCAAAGGGAGGCCCAAAGTATTTTAGCCGAAGCCCAAAAGATGAGCAAAGAAGAACGGGAACGGATTTTAAATAAAACTAAAGATGAGGCCGGCTTGATCATTCAACAAGCTAAAATTCATTTAACTCAAGAAAAGCAGACCATGAAAGAAGAGTTGTTGGGGGAAATGAAAGAATTGGTAGTGGCGGCCACGACTAAGGTTTTGCAGCAGGTGATGAATAAAGAATTAGAAGATAAAGTAGTTAAAACAGCTATTAAAGAATTAAAACGACATGAGTAGAAAAGTTTCTAGTAAAACAATTGCCACCAGATTTTTAGCTGGTTATATTGATTGTCCATCAAAAGAGCAGGATGGTTTTTTAACTGCCTTTGTGACTTGGCTGTATGATCGGCGCTATTGGCGTAAACGTAATGATATACAACAAGCAGTTAAACGAGTTTGGTATGAACAACAAGGTTTATTGGAAACG
Source organism: Candidatus Komeilibacteria bacterium (assembly GCA_026396635.1). Taxonomy (GTDB): domain Bacteria; phylum Patescibacteriota; class Patescibacteriia; order UBA1558; family JAPLWL01; genus JAPLWL01. The sequence goes on from JAPLWL010000067.1 coordinate 3,749, forward strand.
CAGATTACTACCAGCGCTGAGCTACCAACGGAAACTAAACAGGAATTGACCAAAGCCTTAGAAAAATACTTTGCTAAAAAAATTATTGCTCAGTTCCGGGTTCAGCCAAGTTTGTTAGGGGGTTTGGTGGTCAGCACGGCCGAAGGCCAAGTCATAAGTTTCACTTTTCAACAACTATTAAATAATTTAACGCAACAAGTATGACCGCAACTAATTTATTAAATGATTTAAAAGAAAAAATTGAACAATTGGAAGTCGGCTTGCAAAAAACCACCGAAGGCAAGGTTTTAGAGGTCTCCGACGGTATTGCCAAAATCGCTGGTTTGAGTAGGGCGGCTATTTCTGAAATGGTTGAATTTGAAAATGGCGTTTGGGGCGTTATTTTAAACTTGGAAGAAGATAGCGTCGGCGCCATGATCTTGGGTGAATACTCCGGCATTAAAGAAGGTCAAGCCGTTAAGCCAACTGGTAAAATTTTAGAAGTTCCGGTGGGTGAGGCGTTAATTGGCCGAGTAGTTAATCCATTAGGTCAGCCGGTTGATGGCAAGGGTGCGGTTAAAACTACTCAATTTTATCCGGTGGAAAAAATTGCTCCCGGCGTTATTACTCGTGAGTCAGTTAAAAAACCGTTGCAGACCGGAGTAAAAGTGATTGATGCTTTAGTGCCAATCGGCCGCGGCCAGCGCGAATTAATTATTGGCGACCGGCAAACTGGTAAAACTGCTTTAGCTATTGATGCGATTTTGAATCAGCATGACCAAGGAGTTATTTGTATTTATGTGGCGATTGCCCAGAAAGAATCTAAGATTGCAAAAATCGTTGCTAAATTAGAAGAGGCTGGCGCCATGAAATACACTACTGTGGTGTTGGCCGGTGCTTCTGAAGCAGCCGCTTTTTCTTACTTAGCGCCCTATGCTGGTTGTGCCATGGGCGAATATTTTATGGATAAAGGCAAGGATGTTTTGATTGTCTACGATGATTTATCTAAACACGCGGTGGCTTATCGGCAGATTTCTTTGTTGCTGCGCCGGCCGCCGGGTCGGGAAGCTTATCCGGGTGATGTTTTTTATCTCCACTCCCGCTTGCTGGAACGCTCGGCTAAATTGAATAAAGATTATGGCGGTGGTTCCTTAACTGCCTTGCCGATTATTGAAACTCAAGCTGGCGATGTTTCGGCCTATATTCCAACCAATGTTATTTCCATTACCGACGGCCAGATTTATTTGGAATCAGACTTGTTCTATAAAGGTGTGCGGCCGGCGCTGTCGGTTGGTTTGTCCGTGTCTCGGGTGGGTTCAGCGGCTCAAACCAAAGCTATGAAAAAAGTGGCTGGCAAATTGCGCTTAAGCTTGGCTCAATATCGTGAATTGGAGGCTTTTGCTCAATTTGGTTCGGATTTGGATCAAGGCACTCAAGATCAAATTACCAGAGGGCGCGTGCTGACCGAATTATTAAAGCAGCCTCAATATCAGCCCTTGCCTATGGAGCAGGAGGTAGCTTTAATTTACGCCGCTATTAATGGCTTGTTAGATGATGTGGCGGTAGAAAAATTAAAAGAGTTTGAAAAAAAATATCTGGAATCATTAACTATTTCTCACAAGGAAATTTTAACTGCCATTAAAGAGTCCAATGAAGTGACCGATGAAACGTCAACTAAATTAGCTGAAGTCGTAGCTCAGATTAAATTAACCTTAACTAAGACTGTCTAGTATTTTATTGTTTATTATTGTATATGCCTCAACTTGGTCGAGAAATTAAACGCCGGTTAAAATCTATTGCCAGTACTAAAAAGATTACTAAGGCCATGGAATTAGTAGCGGCTTCTAAAATGCGCAAAGCCGTGACGCAGGTTTTAAGTACCAGAAATTATTCCACCATTGCTTGGGATTTGATTGCTCGGCTGGCCGATAGAACCGATGAAGTTAATCATCCGTTATTGCAGACTCGACCATTAATTAATAAAATCGGCTTGGTTTTGATTACTTCTAATCGGGGTTTGTGTGGCAATTTTAATAATCAAATTATTCATCAAGCCAGTAATTTTATTAAAGCGCATAAAGAAGAAGTGGGCATTGAAGCTGATCTAGTGATTATGGGTAAGCGCGGCCGGGAAGCTATGTTTAAATATGGCCATACCGTAGTCGCGGAATTTACTAAATTGGATATTGCTACGGCTAGCGAAGAAATTAGACCCCTGGCTCAATTATTGATTGGTGATTATTTGGCCGGTAAGTATGACAAGATTTTTATTGCTTATACTGATTTTGTTTCGGTCTTGATTCAACGGCCGCGCATTATGCAATTATTACCAATTATTAGTGGCCATCAGGAAGTTTCTTTAGGAGAGGCCAAATCTAATTTAGTTGATTCCAAATTAAGTGCGCCGATTAGCCGGCCTGGCCAGGTTGAATACCTGTTTGAGCCGGAACCGGAATTAGTTTTGGATCAGTTGTTGCCACGGTTGTTAGAAATGCAGCTATATCAGGCCGTTTTAGAATCTAATGCTTCAGAACATAGCGCCCGGATGATTGCTATGCGCAATGCTTCAGAAGCGGCGACTGATATGATAACTGATTTAACCTTAGCTTTTAACCGGGCGCGGCAGGGTAGTATTACGGCGGAACTGGCGGATATTTCTGCGGGCGCGGCCGGCTTGGAATAACTTTTCAATTTAATTTATAAAATTTTTATAAGGAATAAATAATATATGGTAAAAAATAATACAGGTACTATTACGCAGATTATCGGACCAGTAGTCGACGTCCACTTTGCCGAAATTTTGCCGGAAATTTATACGGCTTTGGTGGTTAATTTAAATGGCAAGGAAATTATTTTAGAAGTCCAGCAGCATTTAGGCAATCAAGTGGTGCGAGCCGTGGCTATGGATTCAACCGATGGTTTGAGCCGGGGCATGGAAATTACTACCACCGGCGCGCCCATCAGTGTGCCAGTTGGTCCGGAAACTTTAGGCCGGATGTTTAATGTTTTGGGTAAAAGTATTGATTCCGGTGCTGAGGTTAAAACCAAAAAGCTTTATCCGATTCATCGGGCCGCGCCTAAGTTTGTTGATCAAGCGACTAAAGTAGAAATTTTTGAAACTGGTATTAAAGTTATTGATTTGATTTGTCCGTTTACTAAAGGTGGTAAAGTTGGCTTATTCGGCGGCGCTGGCGTGGGCAAAACTGTGGTTATTCAAGAATTGATTCGTAATATTGCGGCGGAACATGGTGGCTATTCAGTGTTTGCCGGCGTAGGTGAGCGCACTCGGGAAGGCAATGACTTGTATCACGAAATGAAAGAATCCGGGGTATTAAAAAACACCACTATGGTTTTTGGTCAGATGAATGAACCGCCAGGTGCCAGACAGCGGGTAGCTTTGACCGCTTTAAGTATGGCCGAATATTTCCGTGATGAAGAAGGCAAGGACATGTTATTATTCGTTGATAATATTTTTCGGTTTATTCAGGCTGGTAGCGAGGTTTCGGCGCTGCTTGGTAGAATTCCTTCGGCCGTAGGTTATCAGCCAACTTTGGCTACTGAGACTGGCCAATTACAAGAACGGATCACTTCTACTAATAAAGGTTCTATTACCTCGGTCCAGGCGGTTTATGTGCCAGCCGACGACTTAACTGATCCGGCGCCGGCTACGACTTTTGGCCATTTAGATGCCACCGTGGTTTTGTCTCGCGGTCTTTCGGAGCTTGGTATTTATCCGGCCGTGGATCCCTTAGATTCTAGTTCGGTGATCTTGGATCCGCAGATTGTGGGCGAAGAGCACTACCAAGTAGCTCGGGAAGTTCAACGGGTGTTGCAGCGCTATAAGGATTTGCAGGATATTATTGCTATTTTGGGCTTAGAAGAATTATCAGCCGAAGATAAACAGTTGGTGGCTCGGGCCAGAAAAATTCAAAAGTTTTTATCTCAGCCATTCTTTGTGGCCGAAACTTTCACTGGTACAGCTGGCCAATATGTGCCTTTGACGGAAACCGTTAGAAGCTTTAAAGAAATTTTAGCCGGCAAGCATGATGATAAATCAGAACAAGCTTTTTATATGAAAGGTTCTATTGATCAGGTTCAATAATATGAAACAGTTAACCTTTAAAATTGTCACGCCGGAGCGGGTGGTGTTGGAAGAAACTATTGATCAGATTACTATGCCAACCTTAGAAGGTGAGATTACGGTTTTGCCGGA
>JAPLWL010000034.1:0-6528 GCA_026396635.1 Candidatus Komeilibacteria bacterium
GTTTTACTTTTGTATTGCCGAAAGATTCGGCTGGGAAAGTTTGATCCGGAATATTACTTCGGGATCAAGAAAGGAAAGATCTAAATTAGACCTTTTATTATAAACAGGTTTTTTAAGTTTGGTCAACCTGGTCGTTTTATTCTAGATGAATTAGCTTAAGCGGATGATGGTCTTGATAGGATTTTAGTAACTTTTCTTGGCTAAAAATTTGTTTAGCTAATTCTTTGGTTTGTTTAATCAGGTCCAGTTCGGTTAGAGCAGTATAGTGTAGAGAAAGGCTAAAGCCGCTTTGGTTGGCGCCTAAAAGATCGCCAGCGCCTCGTAAACCAAGATCAGCCTCAGCCAGGCGAAAACCATCCCAAGTCTGAGTAAAGTAATCAAGGCGTTTGGCGCCATCTGGGCTTAATTTTTGAGTAAATAAGAGGCAATAGGGCTGATAGGAGCTCCTCATAACTCGCCCTCTAAGTTGGTGAAGCTGGGATAGGCCAAACCGTCCGGCTGATTCTATCATCATTAGGTTGGCGTTAGGCACATTAACACCAACTTCTACTACGGTCGTGGCTAGGAGAATGTTAATTTTGCCAGCAGAAAAATCGGCCATAATGGTTTCTTTTTCTTCTGATTTTTGTTGGCCATGAAGCAGGCCGATAGTGTAATTGGCAAAAATGCCTTTTTTTAATTGTTCGTATTCGGTAGTTACGGCTTTGACTCCCAGAGTATCTGATTCTTCAATAATCGGACAAATAATATAAGCTTGCCGGCCTTCAGCCAACTGTTTTTTTATAAAATTATAAGCTTCAGCCCGCTTAGCCTCCGGCACTAGTTTGGTAATTGGTTTTTGCCGGTTGGGCGGCAATTCATTTAAAATAGATAATTCCAAGTCGCCATAAATGGTTAGGGCTAAACTTCTGGGAATAGGCGTGGCCGTCATGGATAATAAGTGAGGCAAGTAAGTGCCGTCAGTTTTTTGGCGTAAAGTTTGGCGTTGAGCTACGCCAAAACGATGCTGCTCATCAATAATGGCCAAACCTAATTTTTTAAAAGTAATGTCCGGCTGGAGCAGGGCATGAGTGCCAATGATAATATTAATTTCGCCGCTGGCAATAATTTTTTTTAAGCTGGTTTTGTTGATGGGTTGAATGACTCCGTCAAAAATTAAAGTTTGGCTTCGGGTGTAAAGAGCCAAAGGGAATTTATTGCCCAAACTTTTGCTGAAAGTTTCTAAATGTTGCCGGGCTAAAATTTCCGTGGGTGCTAAAATTACCCCCTGCCAATTATTAATGGCGCAATTGGCCAGAGCTAGGGCCGCTACTACGGTTTTGCCGCTGCCTACATCGCCTTCTAATAAACGGTTCATAGGCGTGTTCTTGTTCATGTCTTGTAAGATTTCCCAAGCCGCCAAGCGCTGGCTATTGGTTAGGGAAAATGGCAGAGAACTAACCAGATTTTTGGTTAATTCTTGGTTAAAGATGATTGGCGGACTCAAGGTTTGGGTCAGTTCGTGCTTGCTAACTAGTAGTTGCAGGTGCCAATTTAAAAGCTCTTCATATTTTAATCTTTTTTTAGCCTGAGCAATTTGTTCTTGATTAGTAGGAAAGTGAATATAAGCCAGGGCTTGGGGCAGGCTGATTAGTTGTTCTTGAAGTAAAATATCATCAGGCAACCATTCTTTAATAAATTTAATTGCCGCCCAAGCTAGGGTTATAAAAAAACGGAATTGTTTTTGAGTAAGGCCGGAGGTTAGTGGGTAAATTGGCACTAGGCGGCCAGTGTGGGTGGTTAAGTCTTTAGCTTTTTCATAAGCCGGGTTAGTTAGCTGCTTGGCTAGCAAGTTACCTTCAATAGTGCCGGCTAAAAATATTTCCTCTCCCTCAGTTAAAGTTTTGGTTAAAAAGGGTTGGTTAAACCAAATGGCTTTTATTTCGTTCTGACCATCAGTAATAAAACATTCGGTGATATTTAAGCGTTTACGCGGTGAACGTTTGTTGGTGATACTGGTAATGGCGCCTTTGATAGTAGCAACTTCGCCAATAGTCAGATCGTGAATTTTTTTGATCAACCTAAAATCATCATACCGAAAGGGCGTGTGGAGGAGTAAGTCCCGGATAGTTTCAAGACCCAGTCGGTTGAGGTTTTTTTGCAAAGCCGGGCCAATTTTTGGTAAGGCTGTAACGGGCTGATTGAGTTCTAGCATGAGGGTATTGTAGCAAGTTCAAGTAACAAAAAAAAGAACCATGGTTCTTTTTTATTACGGAAAAATTGGTGTACCATAGCAGACGACGTTAGAACCTTTTTCATAAATAATCCGAATATGATTATTCTAAAACTGCCCCTTATTGATTGTCGGGTATCGTGACTCATGGGTAAATGATAACTCATTGGCCTAAACTAAGTTAGGAGGATAATGTTACCGATGTCGGCAACTTGCCTGCGTTTAACTGGCGTGTTATTCTGGAAATTGACAAATCATTTGGGTGGGGTATAATAGAAATATAGTTGAATAGACGGTTGATTATTGATGATTTGACCTAAGATTCGCTAAAACCACCCACTCTGCATCCTCCTTCGGGAGGGTGCCCGGTGGGTTTTAAAATATCTTTATATCTAATTAATGATACTCCTTCTGTTTAATGGTGGCAGAAGGGAATAATTGCCTTACAAAGCACAATTGACACCTTATAGACCATGAGGTAATATGTGCTATTATCAATATCTAACATTGTGGTATAATAATCTTGAATCCAATATAAACGCTTTATGATAAATAAACTCTATCGTTTTATCTTTCCTCAGGCTCATCCGGCTGATATTAAACGCAAATATAACTTGCCGGATAGTATTACGTTGAACGTTGAACTGACCAAGGATAATTGGTTTGTAGCAGAATCACCTGATGTGCCGGGATTGTTTACTCAAGCTCGCAGCCAAGAAGAACTGCTTGATATGGTAAATGATGCGGTGCTCACTTATTATAACGTGCCAAAACGAGAAGCCGATTATGTCTATGACCGGTTAAACATTGGTGATCAGGTTGTCCGCTATCACGCTCAGTTAAAAACGGCCTAACCGCATGGTATGGGAGAGAATAATTTTAGTCGCAACCAGTGTGTTCGGGCATTAGCGCGATTAGGATTTACCCTCAACAATAGACGGCATGGCCAATACGATAAGTACGATGTACCGAGTGGCTACCAGAAAAACCTACCTGCTACCGTGCCGCCCTTTATCATGATCCCGCGTCACAAAGAGCTACGGTTACAGAACAAGATTGTAAAAGAGATTGAGTTGATTGGCGGACTGGATATGGTTGAAAAGTTTAGACGATATTTATAAAGCCTCTGTGAGAGGCTTTTTGTATAGTATTATTTAATAAATAAATTGGAGATAATTTTATGAAAAGTAAAAAATTAGTTCTTTGGTCACTCTATGATTTTGCAAATTCAATCGTCTTTATTAATTTCTTAGTCTATTTCTCGCAATGGCTAGTCATTGATGGGGGTTTGTCGGATTGGTGGTTTAATGCAACTTTCGCTATATCATCAATATTGCTTTTCCTGAGCGCTCCGACCCTAGCGGCAATTACAGATCGAAAAGGCCACAGAAAATTTTTTCTAAATATCTCAACCGTGGCATTGGCGATGTGTTATAGCATTGCCGCCCTACTCGCTCATGCCGGAAGCGGAATAATCCTCATCGCAATATTTTTCCTTTTAGGGCAGTACTTCTATCAATTGAGTTTCGTATTCTACAACCCAATGATTGATGAGATCGCAGATATTAACCATCGAGCGCGTGTATCTGGAATCGGGCAATTTGCCAATGCAATTGGCCAAGTTGTGGGTTTGGCTATCATGCTCCCTCTTGCATCTTCTAGGCTAGCCCCTCTTCTACCATCAGTCGCGATATTTATCTTACTTGCATTACCAATGATGATTTTCTTTCCAAAAAACACGAGTAAAAACAGTAAATTGGAATTATCCGATGTCTCAAAGGAAGGAAGAGGTTCTATTAAAAAATTTGTGGCCTTCTTCTCTCTTTCCCTCTCTGCCCCCTTACTCCTTGCTTTCTTCTTTTATAATGATGCGCTTGTAACAGTGACCAACAACTATTCGATTTACATGCAACGAGTTTTTGATATTTCTGATTCTAAGAAATCAATTATCCTCATGGTAATCCTACTTATGAATGCCATAGGGGCGATAATTTCCGGTTGGCTTGGAGATCGACTTGGCATCTTTCGCACACTAAAATTCACACTAATTGGATGGATTATTGCATTGCCTATCATCGCTATAGCTCCTAATGTTGGAATATTCATCGCTATAACAGCTTTAATGGGTATCCTAATCGGATCTATGTGGGCAACAAGTCGCGCCTACATGAGCACACTTCTCACGTCAGGTGAGATGGGGTATGGCTTTTCTTTTTATACACTACTGGAACGATTTGCCACCTTTGCTGGACCGCTTACCTGGGGCGGAATAATTGCGCTTCTGGGAACCGAGAGTAGTTCGTACCGGATTGCCATGGCGTCCATGAGCGCCTTCGTGGTAATAGGATTACTCTTGATACTCTTATGGAAACGAAAACCAGTTTATCAAACTCCCGCCAACGGCAACTCTACCCCTCTTGACCCAGAAGTGTTGTAATTAGCAAAAGGTTCGAATCTTCTTGCCTATGTTAATAACTTTAATATTTTGATCCTTATACCTTTTCAAAACATGCAAAAAACGGCCTAAATTGGCCGTTTTGTATTTTTAGTTAGTAGGGAAAAGTTACCGTTAGAGGCAAAATAGCTGGTGTCCCCAAGTGGATTCGAACCACTGGCCTTCAGCTCCGCAAGCTGACGCTCTATCCAGCTGAGCTATGAGGACATAAATAAAAAACTACTCAGTTCAAAAGTAGTCTACAAGAAATTGAGAAATTTGTCTAGAGTTTCATGATCTTGCCTAGCCATTCTGAAGTTGGAATGTCTTTTTGATCTAAGTCTTCTTGAAGATAATTTAATAATAGATCGCGGATTTGGACTGGGTCTTGTTCGCGCAAGGGGATAGAAAGACGAGGTCTAATTTTTGATTTAAAGTGAAAGTATAAATTTTTGGAACCTTGATCTGGCTTGTAGATTAGATAAAAATTTTCCAATTGCTCGTAATCATAAAAATTGTGGTCTAACTGCAGGCCTTCATCGGTAATTTCAAAGTTGACAGCTAGAGGGGTTTCTCGTTCCCGAACTAGCCAAATAATTGCCGCCATCACCAAGACTACAGCAAAAAGAAAATTAGTGCTGATAATGGCGTAAACTAAAAGAATGAGGAAAATCAGGCCGGCGCCTAAATACCAGAAACGCGGCCGCTCGGGCGATTCAAATTCCGGAAAAGACCAGGAGGCTAAGATTTGTGGGTCGTAAGGCATAGTAAATAGATTATACCATTTTTGGGCCAACAAAAAAAGAACCACAAATGGCCCCAGTTGGCTAGTATTTATTTTTTGTATTGTTCAACAAAATTAACTAAATCAATGGTCTGTTCTCCAATAAAGATGTTGGCCTTGTTTTTTATACCTTCAAATTCTAAGAGCAGGTCCATGTTGTTGCTGCTATCTTTAAGGTAGGCGGCGGGTAGCCCAAGGTCAATGGCGGCATAGATGAATTCAACCGGCGTACCAATACTACCGGTAACAGCAATTACGCCATCGGCTTGTCGGATTTGTAATAGATTTCTAAAAACATAATCCTCTTCGGTCATGATTTTTTCGTCTGGTTCAACTAAAATTTCTTCACCCACAGTTTTCATCAAGTCCAGATTTGGATAAAAGCCAATAAATTTTTTTCCACCATGTTTTTTATAACTTTGGGCAGTTAAGCCTTGAAAGCCGCTACTGGGTGAAGTAATTAAAATATGGCCGCGCTCAGCTAAAAGTCGGCCAAGTTCTTCAGCAACCTTGGCTTGTTCTTGGCCTTTTTGTGGATGCCAACTGCCGAGTACTAGGATATTCATATATATTTGAAAAGATAAGTTTGGCGGAAGGGGTGGGATTCGAACCCACGGAACCCGTAAAGGTTCAACAGTTTTCAAGACTGTCCCGTTCGACCGCTCTGGCACCCTTCCGTTAAGTTTTAATTTTCAAAGTTTTTCCCGCCTTTGGCGGGACCCCGCCGTAGGCGGTGGCAAGACTGGTGCAATCGACCACTCTGCCAACCCACCAAATATATTTTTTAGCCCGTTAATAAACGGCCGTAGGCCACGAGCGAAGTCGAGTCTAGCTCGACGAGTCGAGTGGTGCCCCCGAAGGGAACCCGCCCGACTCGCCTACGGCGAAGCCGTGGCGGGCGGGTCGAACCCATCTATTTTCTTTAAGTGTCGCTTATCGGTTATTATTGGTGCCCTCGCCAAGAATCGAACTTGGACCCCAAGCTCCGGAAGCTTGTATTCTATCCATTGAACTACGAGGGCATTGTTTAAAATAATAAAAGCCATTGCGCCGTAGCTACGCCGAAGGCGGGGCGAAGGCGAATGGCGGAGAGGGAGG
>JAPLWL010000034.1:6616-17390 GCA_026396635.1 Candidatus Komeilibacteria bacterium
CTCCCCCCTTCAGCCTCTTGGGTACCTCTCCGTTTAAAAAGCTACCCTAATATAATATAATCTAGGGATTTTGTAAATATCTTTATTATTAAAGAAAGGTGGTTGAAAATTTTTTAAAGATATGTTAAGGTGGCTCCTAACAAAAATAATCTTTCTACTATGGTTCAACCAGTTAAAAATAATTTAGTTTTAGAACTTCACGTGCCCAGCTTTCAGCCGGTTTATGATTTTTACCAACTGTTTGGTTTTGAACAATTATATTTAGAGCCGGTAACCGATAGCTTGGGTTATCTGGTCATGCAGCGCCAAGATGATTTGGGCAAAACCTTAATTAATTTTTATGGTGGATTGTCCAAAGTTACTGAGCATTCTCATTTTAAGAAATTTTTTGTAAATACTCCTAGAGGTTACGCGGTGGAAATAACCATTCCAGTGGCCGACATAGATCAGTTGTGGGCGGTGGTTGAAGATAAGTTAAAACCAAAGCAAATTGCTCAGCCGCTCGCCATGAAACGGTGGGGTAAGCGCGATTTTCGGGTTATTGATCCATTTGGCTTTTACGTGCGTTTTGCTGAATTGGTAGATTGGGGCCAATCTTAATATAGTTTAGGAAATAGCGAGATTAAAAGTTTCGCGGTATAATACCATTAATTAAATAATTAATGGTATTTTGTATGTTTCATAAGAGAAATTTGGCCTTATATTTTGCTAAGAATATATTAGTTATTGTGGGAGTGGTCTTAATTTGGCGGGGGATTTGGTACATTTTAGACGGCTTGGATATTTTATTATTTGGCCATGGGCACGTCTGGAGCTCTATTATTGGAATAATTGTTGGGCTGTTGTTAATTTATTTGCCAGATCATGATTTAAAGGAAATTGGAAAATTATAATCATGAAAGCCGAGGAAGTAATTAAAGATTTAAAAAAATTAGCTAACCCTAAAAAAGCTAAAATTTTGAGTAGATTTTTTAAAACTGAACCAGGGCAATACGGAGAAGGTGATGTATTTTGGGGAATAACTGTTCCGGCGCAGAGACAAATTGTCAAAAAATATTTGACCTTGCCTTTGTCTGAAATAAAAAAGTTATTACACAATAAAGTTCATGAATGCCGTTTAACCGGTGTTTTGATTTTAGTTGATCAATTTGAAAAAACTAATGAGGTAAATAGAAAAAGACTACATCGTTTTTATTTAGCCAATTCAGTTAGGATGAATAATTGGGATTTAGTGGATTGTTCGGCCCGGATGATGGTGGGGGAATATTTAGTCCAACATCAGGCGGAAATTAAATTGTTAGATAAATTAGTAAAATCAAAAAATTTGTGGCAGCGGCGGATTGCGGTTTTGGCTAGCTGGGCGTTTATCCGGCGCGGTCGATTTGATGTTATCTTGGACCTGACCAAAAAGTTAATGAATGACTCGCATGATTTAATGCATAAAGCCGTGGGTTGGATGTTGAGAGAAGTTGGCAAAAAAGACCAAAAGGTTTTGGAAAAATTTTTAGATGAATACGCGACAAAATTGCCGCGAACTGCTTTGCGGTATGCTATTGAACGGTTAAGCCCGGATCAACGTTTTTATTATATTAAAATTAAATAAAAGCGTAACCGAGGATAAATTCCTCGGTTACCCGGGGTGCTTGCCAGGGTTATAGCTTTGTAGGCCGAGGAATTTATCCTCGGCCGTGATAGTTGTAATAAAGGAGGGGATTATTTTTCGTAAGACAAGGTCAGGCCAATAATGGTTTTTGGTTGGCCGGTTTTTAAAGTTTTGGCGGCTTCAGTTAAACTGGCGCCGGTAGTGGTAACGTCATCCAAGAGGATGATGGTTTTGTTTTTGAGCGCCTCTGGATTGATGATGGTAAAACAGCTGGTTAAATTTTTTAACCGCTCACTTCGGTTAAGATTAACTTGGTGTGAGGTGTAGGTGGTGCGGAGCAGGTTGTTGGTGATAAGCGGCCAATTCATGATTTTGGCAAAAGACTCAGCAATTAGTCCAATATGATCAAAGCCTCGTTCTCGAATTCGGCGCGGGTGAGAGGGCAAAGGAATAATCAACGGCTCAATAATCGTTAGGGATTGTTGGTTGAGATAATTAGCTAATAATTCGGCTAGGGGCGCGGCCAGATTGGTAACGCCTTGGAATTTATAGGCTTGGATTACTTTGGCTAGAATTTGGTAATCAGTAGCCGAGATTACTTGATCTAGGCCGGATAATTTAGGCCAAACCGCAATTGGCAGAGTAGGAATTTGGCTTAAGCAATTTTTACATAAACTGGCCTGAGCTTGGCCGCAAATTAAACACTCTTCTGGTAGTAGCCAGTTGAGCAGGGTAAACCAAAAATTTTTTGGCATACAAAAAAGTCTTAATAATAAATCAAGACTCTTTTGTTCCCACTGGGGGGAAGCTATTCTACTACTAGTTTATTCTGTTTTAGCCCTAATTGTAAAGTGTCGCCCGGCTTGCTGGAGCGGTTAAGCAGGATAGTGGCTAAAATATTTTCTACTTGATCCTGAATAATTCGCCGTAAGCTTCTGGCACCTTCTTGAGGTATAAACCCTTCTTTAACCAGCCATTTAACGGCTTCGGGGCTAATTTTTAGTTTGTAGCCCTTGGCTTGCACCCGACCAGCCACTTCTTTGATTAAGAGTTGGGTGATTTTTTCAGCCGCGGCGATGGATAGTGGCTTAAAAATAATTACCCGGTCCAGTCGGTTTAAAAATTCCGGCCTAAACTCTTCTTTTAAGCCGTCTTTAATTTTACTGGATAATTCCGCAAAATCGTCTTCGTATTTTTGATCAACCCCGGCTTTGCTGAGACCACGGGCGCCAAAGCCCAAAGCAGCGTGTTGATTAAATTCATTTAAACCAATATTGGAAGTCATGATAATGATGGTGTTGGTAAAGTTGATGACCCGGCCGGTAGCATCACTAATTCGCCCGTCTTCTAAAATAGGTAAGAGTAGATTAAAGACATCGGGGTGGGCTTTTTCAATTTCATCAAAGAGTAAAACAGAGTAAGGTTGACGGCGAACTACATCGGTAAATTTATTACCTTCTTTATAGCCAACATAGCCGGCCGGTGCCCCCAGTAATTTAGAAACATTAAAACTTTCGGAAAATTCCGACATATCAATGCGAATTAAGGACTTTTCATTTTCATAAATTTCCCGAGCTAAAATTTTAGCGGTTTCGGTTTTGCCCACGCCGGTTGGACCCAAAAACATAAAAGAGGCGATTGGCCGGTTCGGTTGGCCCAAACCAGTCCGGTTGCGCCGCAAACTTTCGGCAATAGCCTTAAGAGCATCATCTTGGCCAATGATGTGTTGGCTCATTAGCCGCTCCAAGTTTAAGAGTCGTTCTTTTTCAGAAACAATTAATTCCTGAATTGGCACGCCGGTCATTTGGGAAACCAATTGGGCAATTTCGCTGCGGCCCAGTAAGCCGATAATTTTTTTCTTTTCTTCGTCTTGCTGGCCTTGAAGAGTTTGGAGCTTGGCGGTTAGATCTTCAATTTGCGCCCGAGTTTTTAAAGCCTGTTCAAAATCATCGGCTAAAATAAATTTTTCTTTGTTAGTTTCAATTTTTTTTATTTGCTGCTCTAATTCCTTAATGTCTTTAATTAGGTTACTGGTGGTAGCCTGGACTTTAATTTTGGCGGCGGCCTCATCAATTAGATCAATGGCTTTGTCCGGCAAAAAGCGGTCTGGTAAGTAGCGGGCGGATAATTCAACCGCCGCTAACACCGCTTCGTCAGTAATTTTTACCTGATGGTATTTTTCATAATTTTTTCTGAGCCCTTTGATAATGGCTATGGTTTCCTCGGGAGAATTTTCATTAACCATGATTGGCTGGAAACGCCGCTCAAAAGCTGGATCATTTTCAATATGTTTTTTGTATTCGGTTAGGGTAGTGGCACCAATCAGCCGCAATTGTCCTTTAGCCAGGGCTGGCTTGAACATGTTGGCGGCGTCCAGTGAGCCTGAGGCGGAACCGGCGCCAATGACGCTATGGATTTCATCAATAAATAAAATAATATCAGGATCTTCTTTAACCTCTTCAATAATTTGTTTAAGACGACCCTCCATTTCGCCGCGGTACATGGTGCCGGCAATCACGTTGCCTAAGTCTAAGTTAAGAATTCGTTTGTTGAGCAAAATGTTAGGAACATTGCCTTCGGCAATTCTTTTGGCCAGCCCCTCTACTAAAGCGGTTTTGCCCACGCCGGGCTCGCCTAGTAAAATTGGGTTATTTTTGGTGCGGCGGCACAGAATTTGAATTAAGCGGTCAACTTCTTTATCTCGGCCGATAAGCGGGTCTAGCTGTCCTTGCATTTCTTCGGCCGTTAGATCGGTAGCAAAAAAAGCTAGGGCCGATTCTTTACTGTTGCCATTGTTGCCACCGGCCATGATTTTTTCCATTTCAGTTTGATCCCAGCCCAGGTTATGGTCAGTATCAGAAAAACGAGCCGTGCTTTTTAAAATAGTGGTTAAATGATTTTTAATTTCTTTTAAATTGACTTGCTGTTGGTTGAAAAAATTTACTATCCCTTCGGCAATTTTGACGGCTTGTTCTAAAATTTGTTGGCTTGAGGCAGATAATGGCGGATTGGCTTCAGTGGTGGTCATTGACGGGCTTTGTAGGTGACTAGCCAGCTCTAAAGCCAAACGGGTTTTGTCCGGAGTCAAATTATTTTTATGTAAAATTTCAGCACCCAAAGACCCGCGTTCATTACTAAGGCAATAGAGCAGATGGAGTGGTTCAATTTTTTGATGATGCAAGCTGGCCGCCACTTCTTGGGTTAGTAGTAGAATTCTTCTAAAATGCTTGCTAAAACGATGAAAAATATTTGGGGTCGACATGATGGTAATCTAAGGCATTAGACTGTCTTTGTCAATTAAAAAATCTTGAATAACAAGATCGGATTATTAGCTAGCAAATTAAGGAGATTACTCCAAAATTTCTAAACTAGTAGCTAGTAAATTTGGTTTGGAAGAAGTTATTAGCTCGGAAATAATTTTTACTTCTTGACCGGGCTTGAGGTAGCTTGTGGTAACTGGAGTTTTGGTCGGAGGCTTAACCTGAATTTTACTATTTGGTGCTATTGGAATTGGCCGTTTGGTTTTAACAATACTAAGACCCGGACCAAGTTTAATGTCATATTCTTTACCCCATTTTTTGACCCTGATGATATCGCCGTTAAGCTGGTCAATAAAGGCGATCATAGCTGAATCGTTGGTAAAAACCGTGTCGGTATCTGGTGGCAGCATGGGTGCTGGGACTGGGTTTGCCACTTGGTTAGTTGGTTGATTGTTTTGCCAAATCAAGAAGCCGGCAATAATGATGGTAATAATAATAAAACCAGTAATTAAGGCGGTCCAACTGACAAGTTTAAGGTAACGATCCATAGATTTGTTTTTTTCTTGATTTTATTATACAATTAAAGCGTCTAATTCGTCAAAAACAAAAAATTGTTATGAATAAAAAATTTTTCTCTACCCAGATTATTTTAGGTGTTTTTATTGTTAGTTTGGCCGCATTAAGCTCGGTGAGCGCAGCTGATTGGACGCCGCCGCCGGCTGATCCGCCGGGTGGTTGGAGTCTGGGCGCGCCAATTTATTCTGAGGGTTTGACTAATCAAACTATTAAGGGAACTCTTCAAATTCAAAGTACGGGTGCTTATGATTTAATTCTTAATTCTATTAAATCTAGCGCCGGTGATAAGTATATTAATTTAACCGGTGGTGGTTTGCGGGTTGATAATAGCAACGTAGCTGATATTGGGTTATCAGTCTTAACGGCTCAAGGAAATGTTGGTGCCAATCAACAACTGGGTTATTTAGTTGGTTTAACTAATGTTGGCAATGGCAAGGGGCTATATGTCTCCGGTGCTGGTACGGCAATTTATGGTGAAAGTACCAATCAAGCTGTTCATGGCAAGATCAATGGTGCGGCCGCTGGTTCGGTGGCAATTTATGGTGAAAATACCTTAGGCACTTGGGCTGGTTATTTTTTGGGTGACTCGGCTTTTCAGGGCCGGGCGGCTGTAACGCCTGATGCTAATTTTGCTTTTTTTAATGCTGGCTTGCAAGACGGAGATTTGGCGGCCGGCCGATTATGTTTGATCACGGGTGCTGGTGGAGTTAATTGTATTAATTCTTGGAATGGTTTAGGTGGCGGAGGTGGTAGTAGTGACAGTTTGTGGCAGTTGGCTGGCGGTATTTTGACGCCAACTAGTACAGCTAATGAGTTAACAGTAACGCGGGGTATTATTAATGGCGGACTGGAAATTTATCTGCTTCTGGCACCATTCAAGGTAATTTCGTGGCTTATAATGGCGCTACTTGTGCCAGTGATCAAATTTTAAAAAAGAGCGGTGCTAATTGGACTTGTCAGGACTATGGTGGTGGCGGTGGAACTCCGGGCGGTGCTGATACCCAAGTTCAGTTTAATAATGGCGGATCTTTTACTGGTGATGCTGGCTTGATTTACAATTCCAGTACAGATTCCCTAATTGTTTCCGGTACTATTTATGCTACTTCAACTCAACTGGGTAGTTCTAATTTAAATTTAGCTTCTAATGAGAATTTATTGTATGGCAATATTGATACCGCTTCCCAAGGTAATTTATTATTATTACAGACCGAGGGGTCCGATATGTTTAAAGTTGATTCGGTTGGAACGTCCACAATAAAAGGTAATTTGGTTTTGTCCAGAAACCCAAATGGTTATAGAAAAATTTATGCTCAAGATAACTCTGGCGCCGTAATGAATGCTACTGGTTTAAAGATATTTGGTGGCTCAGCCGTGTCATGCTTTGCTGCAGAAACTAAAATTACTACGCCTGATGGCGTGGTGGCTATTAAAGATTTGAAAGCAGGTGATAAAGTTGTTAGTTATGATCCAGACCAGAAAAAATATGTGACCACTAAGATTAAGGAAGTATTTGTTCGTCCAGCAGATAATTACTATGTACTCAATGGTATTATTAGAGTAACTAGTGAGCACCCATTTTATACTAAAACAGGTTGGAAAACTGTAAGAGAACTAATGCCTAATGATGAATTATTTACTTCAAATGGTTGGCAGCCGGTGGTGTCTAAAGTTTTTGTGAATCAGTCATTAACTGTTTACAACATGCACGTAGATGAGCCAAATACTTATTTTGCTGAAGGCGTTTTGGTTCATAATAAGGCACCGGGTAATGGTGGAGATGTTTATTTGTATGGCGGTCGCGCATCCGGTAGGGTAAATAATGATTATCAGGGTTATATTGGCCCTTCTGACGGCCGGATGGGTAATGTTGTTTTGGGCCATGATGGAACCAATCCTTTTGGTAGTGTTGGAATAGAAACTAATGATCCTCAATATGGTTTTGATGTGGCTACTTTGACTAGGTTTCAAGGTAGTGTTGGTATAGGCACTGCTCCGCCCCAGGGTATTATTTTGGATGTTGCTGGTGATGCTAATTTTCGGGGCATGTTGGGTATTGAGGGCACGCTGGTACCTACTGGTGGAATATTGATTGCCGATGGTCATGGTGATGGTAAGGTTCTAACCTCCGATGCCTATGGTATGGCTACTTGGCAAAATTCAGCTGGCGGTGGCGGCAATCCGGCTGGTAATGACGGAGAACTTCAGTTTAATAACAGTGGGTCTTTTGGTGCTGATCCTAAATTAAAATTTTATTCCGCGGTTGATGAACTTTGGTTGAATACAAGAGTTAGGGCAAAGTATCTTTGGGTGGCTCCTTATTCTCCGGCTGGTTGGAATAGTGATGGCGATGGTTATTTTTCCCATAATGTACATGTGGGTGGCTCATTGATAGTGACTGGCTTTACTGCTACAGGCACGGTTGCTCTACCTACCGGAGCCATTACTTCAGCCATGATCCTTAATAGTACAATTACCGGAACTGATATTGCTAACTCAACCATTACCGGCACAAAAATTGCGGCCAGCACTATTAATGGATCAAATATTGCCGCCGGGACAATTACCGGGTCAAATATTTCCACTGCCACTTCCTTAACGGTTGCTACTTCCTATGTTGGTGGCATGACTCAATTAGGCAATAGCACGCCGGCTTTGGTGGCTGGTCAAAATTTGTTATATGGCAATATCAGCGGCTCTTCTTCGGGAGGTAATTTAATATTATTGCAAAATAATTTTGCTGATAAGTTTAGCGTGGATAAAGATGGTAATACCACTATTGGTGGTACTTTAGATTTTGGTTATGAGCAAGTCACTGGCTCTTTAATTGGTAATTGTGGTCAGGCGAGTTGTTCGGCCGGTAAAAAGGTTATTAGTGGCGGGGTTAATTGCAGTGCCAGTAATATCACGGCCAGTTATCCTAATTCAGATAGTTCTTGGACGGGTTGCTGTTCTGGTACGGGTTCTAATGTTTATGCGGTTTGTGGCCGGATTAAGACTGGGGGTACGGGTGGTTAATTTGCCAACTGTTTAATATACCAATGTTTGGTAAAACAAAAATTTTTTGGTTAACTTTGTTGCTAGGGGTCATCTTGTTGGCTGGCTGGTGGTTTTTAAGTAATGACCAAAAAATTACTTTGGCCATTGGTCCGGCGCCAACTGTTGCTTTAAGCGGCGATGATTATAATTTAACTGGCGGCACCGATGATCCCTATGACAGTTTTTTGTTAATTAGGCCGCAAAGTAATCAAAATTATTTTTTAGATTATCTGTTGGATTATTCAGCTGACAGCGGCCGTCATTGGCAGCTTGTGCCGGCTGAAACCCGAATAATTAATGGAGCAATTCCTAATCCAACGCCGGTTTTATATTGGGATTTTGAAGAGGGTAACGGCACAACAATTCATAATCGAGTTGGCAGTGATACGGCTACGGTTAATGGCTCCTTTGCTTGGCAACAAAGTTTTTTTAATCAAGCAGTCAATTTTACCGGCGGTTTTTTATCACCTTTATCGGCTAATTTGGTTAATTCTAGTGCCGGAACTATTTCTTTTTGGTTGTATCCAGCCAATCTGACCAACCAGCAATACATTTTCCGTTATTGTACTGACGGAGCTTGTAATTCTAATAATCGTTTATATTTTAGACTGGAGCCAGACGGCACGGCTGCTTTTGGTATTAGTAATGTGGCAGTCAATTTAGGCATGGTGATGCCCAATGTCTGGCAACATTTTGCTGTTAGTTATAGTGGGGGACTATTCCAGATTTATAAGAATGGTGTTCAGGTACAAAATGGAGCCTTTAATGCTTTTGTCATTAATAATCCAATGACCATTGTTCCGTTGATTGGTGGAACTGCTTACAATGGTTATTTAGATGAAGTCAAAATTTTCAGTCAAGGGTTAAATGTTGGGCAAGTTAGTGATATTTATAATGGCGTTAATAATTTGCAAAATAATTTAAGCTATTACTGGCCTCTTAATAGCCTGGGTAATCAGGATCTTAATTTAAGAGTCAGGGTTAAAACCGCTCAGGGTATTAGTAATGCCAGCTTGCAAACAATTAGATTGCGTCATCGTTTTGGTAGCCGTGGTCGCAATTATTTTGTAGAAAACTTTTTAACTCAAACTTGGCAGGGTTCTGGTTCGCCGGGTTGGTGGAATGTGGCCAGTGGCAGTTTGCAATTTAGCAATCAGTCGGTTAATTGCCCGGGTGGAGTAATTAGACCAATTTCCACTGATTTGTTGACGGGTTTAGCCGGTAAACTGGTTATTACTAAAATTACTTGGCAGGCCGCGCAAATGGTAGAAAATAATTCGTCTATTGCTTATGAATTTTCTACAGACGGAGTTAATTGGCAACCTGGTTTAACGGCTAATAATACTTCAGTAACTAATCCCCAGATCATTACTTTGGCTCAACCAGGGACTTCTTTGTATTGGCGAGCCAGCTTAACCAGGGGCAATTCTTGTGCTTTTGTTGATCAACCGAAGATTTACAGCATCAGGTTGGCCTGGGAATATAATCATGATCCTAGAGCTTGTTTTAAAGTCAGCCCAACCCGCAGTGCTAATCCGGACCAGGTTTTTACTTTCACCAGTAGTTGTTCAGCTGACGCTGAAGACGCTCCGGCTCAACTGACTTATCAATGGGATTTTAATCAAGATGGACAGATTGATAATCAAGGCCAAACCGTAACTCATTCTTTTGGCACTACTACGCCGCAAACGATCAGTTTAAAAGTCAGAGATACTTTTAATGCCAGCAGCACTTTTTCACAAAGTATTAATCCGGCTCTTTTTTTGGGCGGTAAAGTTAATGGCTGGGGTTGGAGCCCAAATTGGGGCTGGTTGTCTTTAAATTGTGAAAATATTTATAACGGTATTACGGCGGTTTTGTGTAAGCGCAACGGCCAGGGCCGCGCTAATTATGGTTTAGAAATAGATGATGCCGATTACAGCTTGAATGGCTATGCTTGGTCAGATTCTTTAGGTTGGGTTTGTTTTGGTAAAACGTGTACTAGCCAAGGTTTAACTCCGGACGGCTCAGCTGCTCATTTAATTATTTCGGTAACCGATGGCAGTCTAAGTGGTTGGGCTAAAGTTATGAGTTTGGGCGAGGAAGGTTGGTTGCGACTTGATGATCCGGAACACCCAGCTTTTAACGTGCGGTTTAATAGTAGTACTCAATCTTTAGAAGGGTTGGCTTGGGGCGCCGCTCAAGATCCGGCTAATGGAATTTTTTATGGTCTCGGGCCAATTGATTTTAATAAGTCATTTACCAGCTACCCTTGGTTAGAAACTAAGTATGGCAATATTTATTCTTTGGGCGGATTAGG
>JAPLWL010000012.1 GCA_026396635.1 Candidatus Komeilibacteria bacterium
CAACGATCTTGTGATGCCGAATTTCAGCCGCCTTACTTTCTCGGTCTTCAGCTTCAGTATAACTTTCCGGATGTTCATAAAAACTGCGGTAAAACGGATATAGCACCTTAAACAAATCCTTCTTAGTAATCATCCCTATTACTCCGCCCACGCTATCCACGACTGGCGCCCCACTAATTTTATTACCAACTAAAGTCTTAGCCGCCTCCTCATAAGTAGCGGTCTCTGGAACCGTAATAATCTTAGTCATCATTATATCTTTTACTTGCATAAGATTGTGGGTTAATGACAAAATTTTCTCTCTATTTTTATTGTACTACCATCTTGCGACTCAGGCAAAGATTAACCACGTCGCTCGCGAGCGACGTGGTTGACAAACAAAAAGCAACTGTACCATAATAGAAAAGCTACATTCACCAGTTTAGGAGGAACTAGAGAATAAGCACTACCTTACCAATGCAATTTTGCCTTTGCCCCGCCTTGATCCTGCCGCTATAACCCACAAAATCTATATCAGAAAGAGTGAACCCTCCTTACTGATCAAAACCGCAAGGGCAAAATCAAAACAGAGCAACCAAAGCCTAAGCCATGGCGCTATCAACTCTGAGACATAGAGTCGCCATTTCCTCCCGCCGCCCCCCCCAAGGGATGGAACTAAAGGCCAGCTCTGCGTCAAAAGCCAAGGACCCACCAAATTGCCTTGGCCAAGACAACCCATAGGGAGAGGTGGCTGTTTCACCGGCCAGCCACCTCTCACCTTTTCCACTATTTTGGCAAAGCTAATCTAAAAGCCACTATGCCAAAAGCCACGCCAACATTCAAAGATTCTTTTTGACCAAACATGGGAATTTCTACAACATCATTGGCTAAATCCAAAATTTCTTTAGGCAAACCCAGCACTTCATTGCCCACCACTAAAACCACTCTAGCTAATTCAACTTTAGAAAACTTTATTGTTTGATATGGAATTGAACTAGGGTTTTGTTCAATAGCTACCACTCGGTAGCCGATTTTTTTTAATTTAATCAACAATTCAGGAGTTGAACTAACTTTTTCCCAAACCACAAAATTTTCCGCGCCCAAAGAAACTTTAGTAAAACGCGTTTCCGGCCGATTAAACCGGTCCCTTGGTCCGGGCGTAATCCCGCTTAAATAAATTTTAGTAATACCGGCCGCATCAGCCGTCCGGAACATGGAGCCCACATTATGCAAACTTCTAATTTCATGAAAAATTGCTATCATAAAAATTCATAAAAAATTACTTTCTTAGTATAGCGAGCTCGCCGACAAATGAAAAGGCCGGCTCAAAATGATTCTGAACCGACCTCTCTGTAATTATTTGACCTCCTCTTGAATTTTGCTCTGCTGATACTCTGCCCAGAGCGGCAGCCAGTCTTCACGAAAGACTGCTAAGAAGATTTCATCCCGGTATTGGCCGTCGCTGAAAAGCTGAAGCTTCCGCCGACCTTCTTCCTGATAGCCGCAGGCCAGCGAATAACGAAAGCTCCGTTCATTGAAAGCCAGCACCGACGAACAGATTTTGCGGAGATTGAGGGTGTTGAAAGCGAAATCCAACAACTGCATCTTGGCGTCCCGCCCGAAGCCTTGACCCCAGCAGTCTTTTTCTCCAATGATGGCGCCGGTAGTAGCCACTCGATCCCGGTAGCTGATTCGATGCAGGCCCATGGTGCCAATCAACCGTTTTTCAGCCAGCTGCCAGATGCCCCAAATAAATTCGTTGGGTTGGCGACTGGAGATCTTTTTGATCCATTCAATTTCTTCCTCAAGAGTATTAGGCGTAAACACCGTGAGGAATCTGGTTATTTCCGGATCATTAATCCAGCGAGTCAGTTGTGGCGCATCGGATTCTTCTAAGAGTACCAGCGCCGTGGTCTTCCCGGTACGGAAGACAATTCGTTCTGCATTCATGAAAGTTTTTCCTTTCGGATTTGAGAGATGATGTGAAAGTGCGAACAAAAACAAAACCGCCGCGGCAAAGATTTGCCGCGGCGGAGAAGCGAAAAATTTATTTTTTTTACTTATCTAAACAAATTTTCATACCCAAAAATGCCACGGCAAAACTAGCTTTGCGATCCAAAGTTTGAATAGAAATGGCCAATGGATAATGAAAATTTATCATATTATTTATACTATAGCCCATTATTCTTTCGGTGTCAAGAACTTAATAGTTTTTATGATTTTTTCCAATTGACTAAAAGCCGCCGTACAAACATTTTTCTTTTCACAAGCTTGAGAAAATTCATAATTATACTTAGGGCCAATTACTTGATAAGCCGCCGTGTTAAAGGTGCCTCCCAATTGATACTGAATAGCCGTAATTGAACCTAGGGTAACTTTCTTGGGTTTACCTACTAATTGAGTAACGTTCTTTTCTAAAGCAGCTATAGTGGTAGTAGCGGCTTGAGCTTGACCAAATAAAATCTGCTGAGACCGAACCCAAGAACAATCAGCTAAAATTTCTAGTGGTCCAAAAACCACACCACTACTCTGCTGACCAATGACTTCTTCAAACGGAGCTACTTGATATTTATCATTGCCCCAATCTCCGTTATAAGGCAAATCTACGGCTAGTCCGGCATCAATCTTTTGAGGCGAATAAGTAGCTGTGGTAGTTGGCGGGTCTGAAACAAATTTTTCTTGGCAAGCTGTTTGATCTTTAGGTCGGTATTGCTGAATATTGGCCTGGGTTAATAAAATCCGCTGGCCGGTAGCCGGCACTGAAACCGTTGGGCTAGACGGATTGAGCTGCTGCTGCAAGGCCGTTATTTGATCCTGTAAAACTGTAACTTGTTGCCGCAAATCATTTTCAACTGCCTCGCTTTTAACTTCCTGATCTTGAATAATAAGACTTTGCCGCCAATAAACCAGTCCGGCCGCAATCACGGCGGTTACAATAATAGCAATCACTAAATAAATTAAGTTGAGTCTGGATCTAACTTTGGCCATATAATTTAAATAAATAATAAATAAAGCTTCTTTAGTATACTATTTTTTAGACGGCCTGTCATCTGAAATAAATCCACATTTTTTTACCACCGCTTTTAGGGTTTTTATCAAGGCTAATTCAGAGATTTTAGTTAAAACTGTCCGGGGTTGGCCGGTAGCATCTAGGTCACCAATCCGGTGATTAGGAATAATATGATAATGCAAATGTTTAACACTTTTTTGATGATTATTGCCATTGCGCACCAAAATAGAATAATTAGAATAACCTAAATATTTTACAATAGCTACGCCTTTTTCCAAAAGTTGTTCTATGTCCAAGTGTTCAGCCGGAGTTAAAGCTAAAAAACTATCAACATGGCGCTTAGGGATCACCAATAAATGACCATTGGTATACGGCGCCACGGCATAGGTTAAAAATGACAATTTACTAGTAACTATAACTTGATTACTTAACCGACAAAACGGGCAAGCTCGTTTCTTTTTTAAAAATTCTTTATAAAGCATAGTCTTTATATTATAACAAAACCCTGGCTAAAAAAGCCAGTCTACCACCTTTAGATATTCCTTGTTATAATACCCTTATGTTAATCACCAAAGCTTCGGGCCAAAAAGTCCAATTTGATAAAAACCGTTATCGCCAATCACTGCAGCGAGTTGGTTTAAATGTGACCGAAGCCAAACAGGTCTGCAATCAAGTTTACCAAGACCTAGAGCCGGAAACTTCCACTACCACCATCCACAACCGTACTTATCAAATCTTAAAAAAGAAAAGTAAATTTTTTGCCGCGCGCTACAGCCTGAAACGGGCCATGATGAATTTGGGGCCGAGTGGTTATTTTTTTGAACGCTACTTAGCCGCGGTCTTAGCGGCTTATAACTATAAAACTTCCTGGCATCAATTCCTCCAAGGTCATTGCGTGGAGCATGAAGTTGACGTGGTGGCTGAAAGAGACAATAAAAAAATTTTAATTGAGTGCAAATACCACAACCAACCCGGCGGCACCTCAGACTTAAAAATAGTCTTGTATATTTATGCCCGCTTTTTAGATTTAAAAGACACTCACCATTTTGATGAAGTCATGTTGGCTACCAACACTCACTGCACTACCGAAGCTATTAAATATGCCCGCTGTATGGGTTTAAAAATTTTAGGCTGGAGATATCCGGAAACCGGCGGCCTGGAACATTTTATTGAAGAGAAAAAACTCTACCCCATTACTGTTTTAACCGACCTTAGCCCGCTCTTAAATCAATTATTCAGAGAAAAAAATTTGGTTTTGGTTAAAGATTTATTAAAATACTCCCCCGTTCAACTAAGTAAAATCTTTGGCCTTAAAACTACTTTTGCCGAAAATTTAATTAAACAAGCTAAAGAATTAACCCAATAATATGGTTATAGAAACCGGCTATTATTTAAAAGATAATTACATCTACGGCCCCGGCGCTGAGTCCGGTGAATTCTATTTAGGTGCGGACCAATATATTTATGGACCAATTAATTCCGGACTCTACTATCTAAAAGACGGGAAAATCTACGGCAATGGCCAAAATGGCCAATTTTATTTTGAAAACAATTATCTCCACGGACCAGAGACTACGCCACCTTGGGAAAAATAATTCTAACTCTACGGGCGTTTCACAAATTCCTGAAATGTCATTTTTATATAATCCTTATCTCTCAGGCCGTTCATAGTGTAAATTTGAGTAGCGGAACAAATTTTTTTGTCATTCAAAGTAAAACCTAATTCAAGAATGGCCGCGTCCACCTGTTCCCAAGTTGGACCTTCTATTTCTAAAAATGACGGGATCTTTGGATAAGTATCTAAGTCAAACTTTATTTCGCCCTTCTCCCAACTGATCCGCTTTTTTTCTTGACTGAATTTTTCAATCAAGCCCAAGTGAAATAAAATTTCCTTGGTTTGTTCAAAGCTATTAACTTCAATTTCAAATTCTTCCATACCGGCATCATTATCCCCGGCTTCTTTATTTTTTATACCCAATCGTTGTTTAAAAGCCATGGTAACCTTATCCCCTTCATCTCTAAGTCTCAACCAAGATGATTTTTGATCCAAAGGAAATCCCGGATAATCAAAAACCGTGATCCGAAATAATTTTTCTCCAATCTTTTTAGCGCCAATCTCAGTTAATTTTCCTTCCAAAGCCGCAATCTCTATATTTAATATTTTAGCTTCTATTTCTTGAGCCATAATTAAATTGTTCTATTCTAAAAATGTTAATTTAATTTTATCGAACCCGATCGGCCACAAATTCAATTCCGGCCCGAATGATTTCAACCGCTTCTTGATTATTAAAATCTTTAGCAAAAATATCAAATTTATCCAAGGCTTCTTTAGCCTGCTGCTCGGCAAAACTTTGAGCATAATCAATGCTCTGATATTTATTCATTAACTCAACCACTTCATCAACTTCGGTTTGAGTTTTTTCTAATCTGGCTTTACTATAGACCAATTTGATAAACTCTTTTTCTTTTTCCAAACAGTGCTCCAACAAATGAATTAAAATAAGCGTCCGCTTGCCCTCCCAAATATCACCAGCCCACTCTTTGCCCTGAATTTTGGTGGCTGATCGCAAATTCATAACATCATCTTCTATTTGAAAGGCGCAACCAAACGGTTCAGCCCATTGGGCAATTTTAGCCAATTTTTCAGCTTGAGTTACGCCAGCCGCTAAAGCGCCTAATTGTAATGGGTACAACACCGTGTAGCCAACAGTTTTTCTTTTTACCATCTCAAAATAATCAGTAATTTTCAAATCCACAATACTTTTATAAATCCAGTTTAATTCTAAATATTGTCCCTCAGTAGTAATAACCAAAACGTCATTAAATAATCGGTAAATCAGCAAGCCCCTATCTAAACCTAATTGGACAATATTATCTCCCAGCATCCGCCACATAATTAAATGTAAAGCATCGCCGGCATTGACCGCCAATTCATCATTATACATTTTGGATAAAGTCAATTTGCGCTCGGTTTTGGTAGAGCGACGCTCCTCGGAATGATCCTCAAAATCATCATGAATCAATAACCAATCTTCGGAAACTTGCATAGCCGCGGCTGTTAAGAGTGCTTCGGATGTTTTTCCGCCATACAATTCGGCAGCTAATAAAACCAAACTGCCGCGTAGATATTTGCCTTGCCGAAGCGGATATTCTCTCACCATTTGATAATGCTCAAAAGGAAATTTATCCGGCAAATATTTTTGAACTATTGGCCAGATCAATGCCTTGCGTTTTTCCAATTCAGCTGGAAAATCTTTTTTAAAAGTTGTTGCTGACATATTTAATCTTTTTTACTCCTATAAAAATTATTATCACTATACCTCTTTTTATTTAAAACGAGAAGAGCCCCGCCATGGCGGGGCTCTCTTGCTGTGACCTTCTCTGCTATTTCAGCAGTAAGATCTTGTGAACGGCTGTATATTGTTCGCTTTGGAAGCGGATCAGATACACGCCGGCGGCGAGATTATCGCCAATGAACGAAATTTGATGACTGCCAGCTGGATACCAGCCATCGGCCAACTGAACAACCTGCCGACCGCTCAAGTCATAGATTGCCACTTTGACTTGCTACGTTTATTGCCGAAACTACTGCCAAGCCATCAGTCTGATAAGTTACAACTTCCAGGCCATGGAAAGGAATTTCTTCTTGTCCACTCCAAAGCACAAAGCTGATAGCCTCACCCTCTTTCAGGCCGTCCACTTCATTGGTGGTTAGATCGTCGCTCCAAGCCGCTAGACCACAGCGACCATCTTTACCGAATACGCCGGCCCCAACCAGTTGACCAGCCGGATCGTAAACCGCCACTTCCCAACCAGCCATAGTCGGATTTCCCAACACCAGCAGGCTCATGTTGGAACCAGTGACAATGGGGATCTGAAAATGACTCAAAGTAGTCACAAATTCAGGCGCGGCTTGAACTCGATCTCTCTGGCCATGCGGGTAGATAAGATTAACTTCCGCTGAAGTTCTAATCTGATAGCCTTGTCCGCGAGTTAGCGGCAGCATATTGCTGAAACCACCTGCTACGCGCGGAGCAAAGAANNNNCCCTGACCATCTTTGACGCTCACGACGTCGCCAATGATGTTTTGCAGAGCGTCTTGAACTGCCATCTCCTCTGCTGGGAAGTAAGCAATCATATTCCAACCGTTAACCAAGTGAATTGGCTGATCGGCTGAAACTTCACTGCCGGCCAGATAAGCAGCAAAATCATCGCTTGCTTTCAGCTGGTAGCCTTGTCGAAAATCAACTGCCGGCATATTGCTGAAACCGTCTGCTACGTGCGGCGCATAAAAGTGACCTTGGGCATCTTTTATGAGCTCGACGTGATCGGCTACTCCCTGGAAGAGAATCGGCAGGTCCTGCTCAATCGGCTGGAAATAGAATGACATCAGGTTCCAACCTCGAGCTAGCGTAATCTCATGAATGTAGTTTGGCGAAACCTGTCGAATCTCAGTAGCTGCCGAATCACCAGCTGCGTCCCGAGCCACCAGCCGGAAGAAATCACCCGACTCACAATCAGCCCAATTGACTTGCCAAACTTGCTGATTGCCAACTTGGACCAATTCCATCCCAATAACTTGATCCAACTGCCCCAGCTGGTGAAAAATCTGCATTTCGCAGCTGATCTGGTTCAGTTGAGTAGTAAAACACTGAACCGCATAACCATTTCCTGTCCACTGCCCTGCCTGACGATAGATAGCCAAGCGAGTCAGATCAAGATTGATGACTCCAAATTCGTCCTCCACCGGACCAATCCGGCGATCACCAACTTGAACCACATAGTTACCCTGGCCGTCCACGTTCAATTGACCGTGCTGACCTTCGTCAAGTCCGTCAACAACGTACTTAGCAAAAGTGCAGGTAACAGCTGTCCAGTCCGAGATAGCTTGATAGAGCGTGGTATTACCGCTTAAACTGACCACGAAGGTTTCAGCGGCATTAGGAATGTTGACGGTGTAGTATCTATCTTCCCCAACCGGCACAATGGAAACTGTAGCTCCAGACCAATTGATTGTGTAGGTTCCGTCGGGACGAATAACAATTCGCCGATGCTGATCGCCACTTGTGGCCGTAATAGTTACGCTCGTCCGATCAGCCGAGCTAACGCCGATGATATGACCGTCGGTCATAAAACCGTACAAGTCAATCGGCACCCGCTCGTTAGCGTCATCGCGGCCATTACCTCGATGCCGCGGATAGATAATCCTGCAAACACCAGCATAACGATCGTCAAACAGCATGGCGCCGTCCGGACGAATCGTATAATCGGTATTAGCCGGAATCAAAATTCCGTTGATCCGGGTATCGGCCGTGGTGTGCCCATGGTAATTCCGATCATTGGCCGAAGCGTTGAAAGTCAATGGCATTTGACAGACATTGTTGTTTTGATCGTCCAAGTCAATCTGACAAACGTCGCTGACCAAATGTTCATTGTCGGGTACGAATGTACCCATAAGCGGCCAACCGCGACAATCAGCTGTCCCTTCAAACTGCAACAATGGAATCCGAGCTTGACCCTGCTCATCAAAGCCAAGATTGTAGATGAAGAGCGTCGCCGCTGAAAGCGGCGGAAGACCAAAACCGGCAAACGCTCCTGCTACTTGCCAAGCAATCCTATTCCCGCGTGTCATGACAAGATCAGGAGCATCTATTGCCCACCGCTCACCCAAATTCAGGACATGCGGCCGCACATGCAACTCCTGTTCTGCCCGATCGGTAACAATGGTCGCGCCGAGAGCATCAATGCTAATACCGAGATCCAGAATGAACGAACCGGTAGCATTCATCTCCCAGTCTTGACCCGGACGATTGATATCAATCCAACTTGGATTATCCTGGGTGCCATAGATAGCCACCCCAAGTCCAACTTCCAATTCCGGATTATCCGGAAATGGAATGTTGATCTGAGCTGCATTTCGAGCCGGTAATTCAAGACGATGGGTTTGCCAGTTATACCGGAAATCAAACCCAGCATTAAGAATATCAAGCCCGCGCTGTTTCACGTTGAGAGCCTGCCGAAACGCCTGATCCAACGGTTTGATGGTGTAAGACGGAGCGTTTTCATTATTAAACAGCTGGATCTGTGCCACATTCAAACGAGCACCCAGCTCTACAACATGCGCCGGCCAGTTGATGCCGGCAATACCGCCGCCTTCACCAATCACAATCTGAACCAATCCCGGCACTGTCAGGGAAGCGCCACCTCTCATGGCTAATGACGCTCCTTGAATAGCTCCGTCCGGAGAAAAACTCTGAGAGTAAGTAGTCTCTCTCAGTGGATCAAACAATGGCAGTTCAACTTTGAATGACCCCGAGAAACCCATGCCGACAAGATCAACCGTCACGAGATGAATATCTCCAATATCCAAACCTCGATTCAAGACCACGGGCAGAAATTGATTGCCGTTAGCAACAGTCGCTGCGCCCCTTAACGTCAGCGTCCCAGCTTCCGGATCAAGTTCGTCAATCTCGGAATCCTCGCTCCAGGCGTAAATAAGATCGTTATGGAGACTTGAGAGAGTTATCGCCCCATGACGATCAACCGTTGCTGTCTCTTCAGCCTGGTTGATTGTCACCTGAGAATTATCTCCGAGACCAAGAAAGTGATAGCCATCTTCTGTTGGACCCAGCTTTACGCCGACAGCAGTCCAGACATTGCCGTCATTACTAGTCCAGACGTGGCCTTCTCCTGCTTCGCAAGAGATAAGACCAACATCCAAATCACGTCCACCTTGCTGCGCCACATCATTCACCGTCAGATTGACCGTGATAACGTCAGTCCGGCCGGTTGGGTCTGCGACGGTAAAAACCGGATGGTAGACACCAGCTTGTTGGTTATTTGGAGTCCAAACAAACTGCGCCGTGCCATTCCGATTGTCAGTGAATTGATAGCCGTTTGGCAACCCGCCTTGATCCGAAATCGTCCAAGTCAGTTGTCCATCATCGGCATCATTGGCGCTGAAGTCAATGGTAATCGGCTGACCCTCATCCACTTGCCGATCCACCGCCTCTGCTTCTGAGGGCTGATGAATGACGGGGTTATGTTCTTGAGCCTGGCCGCTGCCAGTCAAAGCTACATTCTGATTACCACCATCACTGGTAATAACCAGAGTTGCCCGAAAATTCCGAGCGGCATTTGGAGAGAATCTTACCGTTACCCTCCTGGCATTATTCTCGCCGGGAGCAATAACAATGTCCTGTCCCCAGGGGTTCTGGACAGAGAACTGATTGGGATCATCGCCTTCCGTCCTCAGTGGATGAACAGTAAGATCCGCATCACCAGTATTGGTAATGAGAAACCATCGTTCCTCCCAATTACCAACCACCGCTTGTCCGAAATCCAAGCCCGCCACCGCATTCAAGCGCGGCTGTCCGCCTTGATACTCAACAGTGAAATCCAAGACAGTTTCAGCCCGATGATTAGCATGGCCGCTGCTAGGATCAGCTGGCGGCTGACCAATGATAGCCA
>JAPLWL010000039.1 GCA_026396635.1 Candidatus Komeilibacteria bacterium
TAAAGTTAACTATAAAAGCCCTGTTCTTTGACTATAACAACCGGCTTTAGGTTAATAGAGAAAGTCTAGTGATCAGCAAAATCAACAATGAAATTAGCTGAGCACAATACCCCATAGAGGTGGCCCGACCACCAAGAAAACCAAACCAAAAGGAACGTAAATGAAGCGAGTAATCGCACTGTTAGTGGCAGTCGCTATGATTGCCTTCGCAACCTCCGCTTCGCTGGCGGAAATCACCGGCTCCTTACGCCTTCAACATTTGGGTAATGCGACCCAAATTGGCGTGCTACCGAATTGGAACCTCGACCGGGCATGGAACGGTCTAACCTTCTCGCCCCTCCTATTTATTTCACCGACCGAGGGCGACCTGGGACTGGGCCTAAAATATTCAGACCCAGGATCAAGTAAACCATGGGTCTGGCTGACAGGCGACATACTCTTTAAGCCCTCTGCCAACTACATGACTCACTATCAGGCCGGCATCTTTGCTGGGGCGAATAATGGACAGATCGAAATCGTAACCCAGAACACTTTGAGCAAGGGTAATAATCGAGGATTTAACACTGCCACTAACACTGGCACAGATAAAGCCTTCGACCGAACCTGGATAACTTACCATGTCTCAACTGAAACCTGGGTAGGCCTACAGGCAGAACTCACGCTCAACGAGGCGAAACGCAGCATCGCCTATTGGGGACCACGTATAGGGATTGATTTTGGACCAACCATCAAGGTCGATATGTTTTATGGGGTGATCTTAACTGACCCAGACAAACGAGCGACCTCTCCATCTTATGCCAGACTCTGGATTTGGTGGAAAATTCCTAAAAAGTAATACTTCTTGCTCTGGAAATTGGCACCTGTAAGTGAATTCCAAACCCATCAACACAGAAACGGCGGTTCGAGCTCTAGTCCATGTGACTAACTCGACCGCCGTTTTCTCGTACTTAAAAAATTAATTTAACTCAACAACAAATAAATCAACTTAAAAACACCTTGAAATAAAAAACCAAAAACATTAATACGGGTAAAATTATCAATCAAAATTAACCCCAACAACAACCAGGGTCCCTTAATCGCCAGCCATTCTTTAAGGTGATAATACTTACTCGGCAATAGTTCAAACAAGACATGGTGACCGTCTAGCGGCGGAATAGGAATTAAATTAAAAATCGCCAGTGCCACATTAATAAAAATTAAAAACAGTAGAAAAGAAATAAGTAAATTGTCTTGAGCCATCCCGCCACTCAACAACAACCGAGCAATAATTAAAAAAATAATGGCACTAACTATATTAAAAACTATCCCCGCCAAAGACACCCAAATATTACCCCACTTTTGATTTTTAAAATTATACTGGTTAACCGGCACTGGCTTGCCCCAACCAAAGCCTACTAAAATTAACAAAATCAGGCCGGTCCAATCAATATGAGCCATGGGATTTAAACTAAGCCGGCCCTGGCTTTGAGCCGTTAAATCCCCTTGATTAAAAGCCGCCCAAGCATGAGCAAATTCATGAATGGTTAACCCAAATAAAATAGCGGCCAGCCAAATAACAAAGGTTAAGGGATCTTGAAATAAAAGATTGATGGGCATAGATTATAATAGATAACGGCCTGCCCGCAGACAGGGAATTATAACGCGGATTAGACCGCGGATAAAAACGGATATCCGCGGATTTCATCAGCGAACATCCGCGGTTTAATCTGTGATCTCCGAGTAGTTGACAAATAAAATTAAAACCATTAGAATAGCGACACTGAATAACAGTATAGCAAAAATCTTCAAATTTAACGAGTATCCTATATATGTCTAATACCTGTCAATTATGTAGCCGCGGTTCTTCTAGCGGCGCTACCCGCAGCCACTCCAGAATCCAAAGCAAACGCCGCGTGTTCATCAATTTGCAAGCCAAAACCGTTGATGGCACCAAAATGAAAGTTTGCACCAAGTGTATTAAAAACATGAGCAAGTAATAAGAAATTACCCACCAATTTGGCGGGTTTTTCTTTTGCTTAAAATATGATAAAATAACTTTCTAATCTAATAAATTATCAAAAACATGAAAAAATCAACTATCATTATTCTGATAATAATTGTTATCATTATTCTAGGCGGCATCAACTTCTACAATAACCTAGTTAAGGCCGACCAAGCCGTCACCGGTCAATGGGCTCAAGTGGAAACTTCTTACCAACGCCGTTTTGATTTGATTCCTAACTTAGTGGAATCAGTTAAGGGCATTATGACTCAAGAACAAGAAGTCTTTGGTAAATTAGCTGACGCCAGAAGCAAAGCTCCGAAACCGTCCAAACCTTAATGGCCCAACTAGAAGGTACTGAAAATAGAATTAATGTAGAGCGCAGCCGCTTTAATGATCTAGTTCAAGTCTACAATGTTAAAGTCAAAACCTTCCCGGCCAACCTTTTTGCAGGGGTTTTGGGCTTTAGCCAAAAAACTTTCTTTATCTCACAAACTGGCGCTGAAAATGCTCCGGCCGTAAATCTTCAAATCAACAAATAACTTTATGCTTTGGCGAAAAATCGCCATTACTTCTCTTTTCTTAATAAGCGTTGCTGGCATCAGTAACGCTTATTATGAGTTACCCAAACCAACCGGCTTTATAACTGACACGGCCAATTTGTTAAGCGCCAATACTAAAGCCCAGCTAGAAAGCAAAGAGGATAGAAAAGTTAGAATTGAAGTTGGCTATGGCCTAGAACAATATCTAACCGACGCTCAAAGCTACTGGATTATCCAAAACCAAATTACTCCGAATTTTCAGGCTAATAATTATGACCAGGGTATCATCAGTGCCGTTGATTCCATTAAGAAAGCCGTTTCTGGTGCCGAAGTAATTCCTCAAGCTCAACCAACTACCAGAAAAAACTTTAAAGAGCTGGAATTTTTCTTTTATCTAGGCTTTATTATTTTTATCTGGCTAGGAAGTATTATGGCCCGGTCAAAATCTTGGTGGCTGGGCGGCGTAGTTGGCGGCGTAGTTGGCCTGATTTTATTAATCTTTTTTGTTAAATTAGTTACTGGAATTATTCTAACCATCATCTTAAGCGCCATTGGCTTAGCTTTTGATTATGGTGTTTCTAAAAATTACGATAAATCTAAAAAACACGGAACTATTATCCCCTGGTGGTGGGGCGGTGGCTTCGGTGGTGGAGGTTTTGGAGGTGGTAGTAGCGGTGGATTTGGTGGCTTCGGTGGTGGAGGCAGTGGCGGCGGCGGATCTTCCGGCGGGTGGTAAATATATATACCAGTAGAGACACAAAATATTGTGTCTCTACTTTTTATACAATGGATTGATCCGCCGCCGCTTTTTGACTAACTTTATAAGCAAGATACTTTTGATCAATTAAAACCAATAATTTAGTTAAGCCCGGTAAAGCTTGCGGATAAACCGCCACCAACTTCAAATAACTGTAAATTATAATTAACGGCAAAGCCGCCAAAACCGCCGAGGCTAAGCCGGCTCTTAAATTTTGGTGAATAGCTGCGGCAATAAAAACTACATAAACTAAACGGTGTAATTTTTTCCATTTTCTGCCCAACTTTCACGCCAAATACTAATCGCCAAGAATTTAAAAAATTATGCGGCCAGTTTTGAACAAAAACATAGTTAAAAAAAATTGAATCGGAAACAAAGCCAAAAAAATGAACTAGCGCCGCATAGGCCATAGCAATGCCCAATGGCCTTCTAAAACGAAGTAAATACATAAACAACCTAGCCCTAGTAATTTGAGCCAGTGGGCTCATGAATAAAATTATCAATAACAAATTAATGGCTAGTTGACCAAAAGAATTGCGCTGCCTAGGAAAAAATAAACCCAATAAGACTAAATGGGCTAAAATCAATAAAAGCCCATTAATCTGCCGGCTGAAGCGAACTAAAAATTGATTTAAAAAATCGTTAAGAAAAAAGATGATTTTCATGATTACTATATAATTACACTTCAATACTTACATTCCTAGTATAGCAAAAAAACACACTTTAATCACCTTTACTAAATTATAAATAGTCGTTAGAATTGAGCTTAATCGGGCTGTGGCGCTCGCCTCGCTGAAGCTATGGCGAAGCGGGCAGTTGCCTGCCCGACATGCCTTGACGG
This sequence comes from Candidatus Komeilibacteria bacterium, assembly GCA_026396635.1. Classification (GTDB taxonomy): domain Bacteria; phylum Patescibacteriota; class Patescibacteriia; order UBA1558; family JAPLWL01; genus JAPLWL01. The sequence continues at coordinate 4,122 of JAPLWL010000039.1, forward strand.
CAAGTCAAGGCGGGCGGGGCTAGCGCGCGCGCATGGCCCCTGCCTACCGGCAGGCAGGCGCCGCCGTCCCGACCAGTCGGG
>JAPLWL010000004.1 GCA_026396635.1 Candidatus Komeilibacteria bacterium
GGCTGTTAAAGCCAAAACCGCCGTTAAAGAAGTATTAATGGAACGGACAATGGTTTCATTGATACTGATATTCACAATGTTTTCAAAACTCTGATCCCGACGTCGCAAAAGATTTTCTCTAATCCGGTCAAAGGTCACAATGGTATCATGAACCGAGAAACCCAAAACCGTTAGCAGCGCCATAATGAAGAGCGAGTCTACTTCAGCGCCAGCCAGCTTACCTAGCAAAGCATAAAAACCGACCGTCATAACCAAGTCATGAAACAAGGCTACTACTGCCGCCACGCCATACTTCCAACTGGGTACCGGAAACGATACTTTGCGGAAAGAAAAACCAATGTAAGCAATAATGGCCAATAAAACCAAAATGATGGCCCAAATAGTTTTTTGCTTCATCTCCTTACCAATAACCGGACCAATAGAATCAAAACGGGATTCACTAACACTAATCTGATCCGGCGCAAATTTATCTTTAATGCCTTTTAAAATTATTTGGTGGGTTTCTTCGGGTAATGATTCTGAACGAATAATAACGGTTTGCTCACCAGCAGGCTGAACCAAGGCTCCCTTAACTCCGGCGGCTTCCACAGCAACGGTAATTTTTGATAAATCCGGATTATTTTGACTAAACTGTAATTCCAACAAACTGCCGCCAGTAAAATCAATACTAAACTTTAAGCCCCACAACCAGATAAAAACCAAACCCAAAACCAAAGTGGCTACTGAAATGATATACCAAAATTTTCTTTTTTGAACAATCTGAAACATAAGCTTATTTAGTTAAATCGCTAGACTGATTTTTAATTAAACGAACGCCGAACAACCATAAAAACTTTTCAAATTTATGATTAACCGTTAAACGCAAGAAAGTTCTGGTAACAGTAATGGAAGTGAACAAAGACACCACAATACCAATGGCCAAAGTAACAGCAAAACCCTTGATAATACTGGAGCTAAACAGCATCAAAACTAAACACGTAATTAAACTGGAGGCATTAGAGTCACGAATAGACAGCCAAGCTCTTTTAAAACCCTCTTCCAGGCTAACTGTGAAAAGTAATTGGCCAAACTTGAAAAATAGTTAAAGCCACTACGGCATAAATACTTAAAGCCAGAACTGCAATAATGCCCATTAAACGGTAAAAAATAATCATGAACAAAGCTACGGCCAAAAAACCAATCAAGCCGGCAATCAAGCTCTTTTCCAAATAAACCTTGCCCAAGGTTGGGCCAATGGTCTGCTGACTGATTAAACTGATTGGTACCGGTAAAGCTCCAGCATTTAACCGTTGAGCTAGGGTTTTAGCTTCTACTAAGCCAAACCGGCCGGAAATAACTGCCTGACCCTGAGTAATTTCTTCTTGAACTGTTGGCTGGCTAATTAATTGACCGTCTAAGAAAATGGCCACTGGTTTGCCAACATTGGCTTTGGTAATAGCCGCGAATAAATCCTTGCCTTCAGCATTAAATTTAATGGAAACTTCTGGTGAGCCAGAATTAGGATCAAATTGAACCTGGGCTGATTCTAAATACTTACCAGACAACGAAGTATTAGACCATTGATCTTGCAAAGCTGCCGGCGGTTGTTTTTTAGCAATCAAAATGTGCCGAGAATTAACTTCTTTATTATCACCCTCACCTCTTTCGGCTAATTTTTGAATAATGTGATAGCCAAAATTGCTTTCTACTAGATTTGGGTCAACTTGGCCAACTTGCAAATCTTGAAAAATAGCTTTATCAAACTCCGGCACAAAAGCGCCTTTTTTCACAAAGCCCAAATCCCCACCTTTATCTTTACTACCCGGGTCTTCGGAAAATTGTTTAGCCAAAGCTGCAAAATCTTCACCTTGCTTGGCCCGTCCCAAAATATCTTCAGCTTTTTTCTTGGCCGCCGCATTAGCTTGGGTCATTTGATTATTGAGCTCTTCTGTTACTTTGGGATCAGTAGTAATTTTTTCCTTAAATTCCAACAATGGAGTTTCGCCAATTAACTTAATAGCCTGATTAACATCTTGAATACCGGCCAAATCCACAATTAACCGATCTTGCCCAGCCGTTTGAACTAAGGGCTCGGAAACGCCAAAAGAATTAACCCGGCGCTCAATTACATCTCTAACGCCCTGCATGGCATCGGCTCTAGCGCCGGCCACTTTGGAAAGGTCAGCCTGGTAAACCAAATGACTGCCACCCTGCAAATCCAACCCCAAATGAGGAGAAATTCTATTAAAAACGCTCTTTAGCGGCATCCAGTCCGGCACCTTTGGACTAATGGCTAAAGCGCAAAAAACCGCCACAATAACAATAATTACAAAGGCGAGCCAGACTTGCCGGCGATTGACTGAGTGAAAAGTGTTAGTAGTCATAAAAAATTCTAATTTATCCTTACTTCACTAATAAAACGTGCTTTATTGTATCACGTAAACGAAAAAATACAAGAAGAGGACTGGCCTTGACCAATCCTCTAAAATCTTTTCTAAATAAATCTTATAAAATTTCGTACTCTACAGAAAATTGGGCGGTAATTTCATTACTACCAACTTCAACCGTAGGTGCGATAACGGCCGCTTCCTTGCCTACCATATCACTGGCTGCATACATCATTGGCCGCGGCACAGATCCAGAATTGCTGTTTTCCTGAAGAGAAATAATTTTACCTAATTTAATTCCGCTGACCTCAGACAAAGCCTTGGCCTTTTCCTTGATCTGAGCAAAAGCCTTAGCCCGAGCTTCGGTTCTGGCTTTTTCCGGATCATCAATGGTAAAACGTAAATCACCAACCTGATTAAGCTGGGATTGACCAGCCAAAGCCGCCAACTCGCCTACTTTTTCCAAATTACGAATTTTAACAGCAACATTTTGATTAACTTCATAACCAACCAAAGTCTGACGACCATCTCGCCAATCATACCGGGGATTCATTTGATAATTACTGGTTTGGATATCTTTTTCATCAACTGAAAAATCTTTTTTCAAACTTTTTAAAAAATTATTCATTTTTTCAGTATTGTCTTTTTGCGCTTGATTCAAAGAAACATTCTGACTAACCAAACCAAAGCTCATAATTGCCACGTCCGGCTTAACCGTTACCTTGCCTTCGCCGGTTACCACCACCGTAGGCTGACGGACCGCCGATTGACCAATATAAGCATATAGCTTATTGGTATTACGAATTAAACCAATTAGCCATAGTCCCAATAAAATCAGGACGATAACCGAAATAAACAAAAAACGCTGTTTTAGTTTATCCATATTCATAAAAATTATTAATTAATAATTATCATTATAGCACACTTTAAACTTAAACTTGCATAAAAAAATATCAAATATCACCAATTAACATTACACTTGACATATTTGTTAATATATGGAGCACAATTTGGCAGAGTTACAAGAACTCGCAAAGCCTGCTCTGCAACATGTGGAGCTTATAAATTTGGCGCGAATTGAAACGCCAAGTCAGGCTTACGAGTTAGCTTTAAGTCGCTGGCCGCGAAGGCAAGCAAAAGCAACCAGGTTCCTGGCAATGTTGCGCAGGGATCATGGTCAAGGGGCTTTTGAAGCCCTAATCACCCCAACGGAGCACGCTCGGCCAAATGGTACTGAGCACGCTCAAGGAGAAAAAATGGTTATGTTGGATTCTCTCTACCCCGATGGTGTCCGCAATGTGGTTTTTAAACCGCACGCGCATACCGCCGACCGCCTCGCTATTTGGTTTCTTACCACCGGCGAACAACCGAGAGAGGTAAGTTTCCAAGAGGAAGTGAATCGTCTCAATCTGGATACTGAACAAACGCAAGTCTTGGTACGACGAATTGTCGATGCCATGCTGGCTCAGTGGGCAACGCCGAAGGCCAATCAATTTTCTTACGGCGGCATCTGGGCTTCAGCTATGCTCGCCGTACGGACTTACCTTGCTGACGACAGTGAGCTCTACAAGAAAGTACTCGCCACAACCATCATGTATCACGGTGGCTGTAGCAAGGATCCAACCAACCTTCTTACGGCGGTGATCTCGCAAGAGGAACTCGCCAAAGTCAAGCAGACCGAAGAAGACAAGAATCGTCTGTCTGGCATGATGCCGGACAAGTCTCTCCAAATGGTCATTGACCACGCGCTCAAGTACTTCACACCCGAAGAACTCGATGATCTGTGGCGTCAAATGCTCCAGATGCGCGTACGCGAAGGCTTCATCACCGGCTGCATCGTGGAATGGTGGGAACACCTCAAGATTGACGGCGAGTACATCAGGGACAGAAAGATTACTAAAGAAGCAAGTCAGTACTGTCTGACTCGCGACCTAAAAATCTTACTGTCTCAAGAATACGACACTCTTTCCGTGAACGCGACAGCAAGTTACGTGCATCTGAAAATTTCTTCCGAGAAATACCTTCAGATGCTTGAAAGCGTGGCATCTAACTGTCATGAGTGGTGCGAGTCGGAAGAGGGCCAGGAATATTTCGAAGGCGTACTGATGAATTGCCTGGCGCGCGGACAAGCTGCCAAGGCGTCAATCACTCTGGCGCGCTTCGGACGTCACTTCAACTTCTGCAGCTGGCAAGTTACTCTGTGCGAGCAAGTCAAGTTCGAAAAATCCCTGCATCGCCTGATGCGAGGCGCCATTGAACTCGCTGTCAACAACAGGAACTTCGGCGTAGCCTCTGCTCTCGCTGAATACCTCGGCGAAGAAGAACAAGCCGATGATCTCCGTCAAAAGGCGCGACACTCAAAACAAAAAGTGGCTCTCGATTTCACTTTCTACACCAGAGCTGATCGCTAAAGCCACTTTCCTTCAATAAGTCTTCAATAGTAGCAACAAGGCTACACACATTAACAACTCCTCACTAGAAATGGTGGGGAGTTTTATTTATTAAAATAATTAATGGTTTCTTTTATTTCTTCTGGTATTCCTAAAATACAATCTTCTTGTAGAATCTCTTCCGCGCTTACCCATTTATAACCACTAAAAGCGCCAGCTTCAAATTTTACTTCCCCACTTTGATAACGGGCGGCAAATTTAACCAGCATCACCGGAATGCCATCGGGCCGGACAAAAGCCACGCTGTTGATATAAAATAATTTTGGTTCAATTTCTATACCTGCTTCTTCCCTAACTTCTCTAACTAATAAATCTTCGATAGCGTTTTGAAAATCTAAAACTTCACCATTAATTCGAGTTGGCTTGGTTAAATCTAAATCATTCCATTCTAACTTACCGCCGGGCACGCAATATTTATTGGGGTGAATTTTTTCCGTAGCTGATCGTTTTAAAATCAAACAGCGCTGGTCACTAGCCCGATAAATAACCACATTGGCCACAAAATAAAACAGCTTATCTTTTTTAGCCTGATCTAAACTTATTTTTGCCGCTGGCATAAAATTAATCAGTTTGAGGATAAATTTCCTTACGAACAAATTCTAAGTGCGTTAAAAATTGAGAATGAAGCGGGTTGGGCAGGGCTTTAGTATTAAACCAATCCAATGCCTCCATTTTTTCCGAATCATTAATTTTTACCTGGTCCCGGTCAACTAAGGCCGCAAACACTACGGCAATCCAATGAGTCGGCTGACCATTGTGTTCCCTAATAACATTACGAACCCCACAAAGTTTTAATTCTTTTGGTTCTACTGCATATTCTTCTAAAATCTCTCGCTTAACCCCCTCTTCAAAAGATTCGCCAAATTCCATAGAACCTGAGCCACAATCCCAGCGACCATGTTCATCCCGACACTTATCACTTCTTTTATGCATAATAAAATTACCTTGGCCATCATGACAAAAAAATACGCAACACACGCCGATGTAATCAACGCCCCGCTGTAAATCTTTTTTCTGATATTCGTCTAAGTTTTGGTTCATAAATTACAAAAGTTTTAAAAAGTCTAAACCTAAATAACCAATCTCTATATCCGTTAACTGCCCAGCGCGCAAATGTTCTCTAAATTCAGCTAGCGGCATTTCTATTATCTCAATAAATTCTAAATCACCCAAGTGTTGCTCGGCTACTTTTTTACAATTGGTAGCTACAAAAACATGTCGTATTCTGGTAGAATAAGCATCATCCAGAATGGTTTGGACAAACTGAAAATTTCCGTCATAGCCGGTCTCCTCCAAAAACTCACGCTTAATTGCCTGCTGGGGAGTTTCACCAGCATCCACTGCCCCACCCGGCAATTCTAATAAAACTTTTTCCGGCCCAGGCCGAAATTGTTTTGCCAAGACCACTTGATTATCGGAAGTTATCGCCACCACACAAACCGCTTGGCCTTCTTTAAAAATTTCAAAATCCTCTGACCGACCATTAGGCAAAATAAAGGACTTAAGGATAATTTTGCGATACCCGTTAACAATTAATTTTTCAGCGGTTTTTTGCCATTCCATAAAATTATTTTGCTAATTCCACAACTTGATAATCCACGGCTTTATTTAAATCCTTGGCGGCAAACTCCAAGCCCACCAAATGATCGCCGGAACCGCAATGGAGATTCTCTAAATCAAAAATTCGGCAGTCAACGTACAGCGGTACGGTCAGCAAAAACGGGCAAACCGCGCCCGGTTCCACGCCGCTCGCCTCTTGCACTTGCTCTGGACTGGCAATACTCATTTCTTCGCCAAACAATCTTTTGACGGCACCAAAATCCAGCTTATCATTGCCCCGCAACAAAACCGCGACTTTTTGGCCGGTCTTTTTGCCTCGAATAATAATGGTTTTGCCAACCTCCTCGGCTTTTACCAAGCCGTCCGCCAAGCGCATTACATCAGCCACGGTAAAAGCTTTATCGGTAAGCGGCACCAAGCGATAAGTAATGTCCCTATCTTTTAAAATTTTTTCTACTGGTAGTTCCATAGATTTAACGTTCAACGTCATAACTAACCCTAACCCGATCTTTTTCAACTTTAATTTTTCGGACAGTCATTGGGCCAATTTCTTCCAAATCACTAACATGAGTACCGCCGCACGGCACGCCAAAACTGCCAAACATCACTAATCGGCCTGGTTTATTAACCGGAAAATAGTCCGGCACAATCCGGCAAATCTCAGTTGCTTCGACTTTAGTTACAAATTTTACCGTTACTATTTTTCCTTGGTTAACTATTTGATTGCATTCAGCTTCCAAATCTTGCTTTAACTTTTCCTGATCCACGCCGTTTAAACTGCCAACATATTCCACGTACGGACCGTCCGGAAAATGATAACCCTTGCCCGGCGCCCAATCTAACCGCAAATTAGCCACGGCCAAATCCAATAAATGTCCAGCCGAATGAATACGGCTGTTGAGTTGGCGCCGGTTATCATCCACCCGTAGATTAACAATTTCGCCTGATTTAAAACTGCCGCTGACAAATTGGCCAAAATGATTAACAGCTTCTTCCTCAGTCATTCTAACTTCAGCCACCGCGAATTTACCATTAACCGATTCAATTATCCCCTGATCATATGGCTGACCGCCGCCTTGAGGATGAAAAATTGTTTGATCTAAAATAACCGCAATCTTTTCACCTTCCTGCTTAATTTCAATTACTTTGGCTTCTGCTTCCAGCTGAGTAAAATTTTCTAAATATAATAGTTTGGTCATTTAGGTATTATTGATAGGCTTTAGCAACTTGTTTTTTAGTTAAATACAAATATGATAGGGCTGGGTCGCAGTAATGCCGGCCAGTTCTAATCTTACCATTTTTCATTTCTAAAACAATCACCAGCGGCGTTTGGTAAACTTTTTTAGTTTTAGGATCCGGGTAACTTTCCACCATTTCAACCATAACCACATTGTTGCCTTCCGCGATATTTTTGATGTCATATTGCCGACCCTTAATCGGGTAAACTTCCTCTAATTCAACATTAATATCTTTCTTAGTCCTAGGAAACAATTCGCCGCGTTTATTTTTATAAACCCAAGTCATAGTGTAATCCGAGGTTAATTTTTTCAAAGCCAATTTAACATCGCCTTTAATTTCATCTTGTAAAACATCCAAAACCGTTTTGATATTTTTAGTTAACCTAATCATATAAATTATTCAGTTAAATTTAAACCTTCCAATAGTTTATTTATAGCCTCCTTTGGATATAAATTATTAAATTCTTTAATTACTGACAATTTAGTCCACTCTAAATAGTATTGATTTTGTTGGCTCATTCTTTCTTTTTCCGGACTTTTAATTTCCGGCGTACCAGCAAATTCTGTTATTAAATAATAAACTTCCTGCCGGCCCTGATTTTCAATTTCAAATAATCTTTCAGCCTCAACAATTGATAAATTAGCTTCTTCTTTGATTTCTCTTTTTAACGCCTCTTCTTCGGTTTCATTATTTTCTATTGATCCGCCGGTAAAAACATAATATTCTCGCCCATCTTTAATTCGGCGCATCAATAAAATCTTATCATCTTTAATTATCATTCCAACTATTCTCATATTCTAATTTCTGCGATGCTCTTCAGATTTCTTTTTATACTCGCCTAATAAATTCCCCGTCTTTTGGCGCGGTTAATAACTCGGCAACTTTTTTTCAGTCATTCCCGCGAAAGCGGGAATCTAGAAACTTAGTACTTAACCTGGATTCCCGCTTTCGCGGGAATGACATGTATATTATATTAAATTTCTTCCAACGGATAAACATCAAAAGCCACTTCTTCATAAAGATGGGCTTGTTTCATGGCAGCAACTACTTCTTGAAGTTTTTCACGATCACAAGTCATCTCAATCCGATTTTCTTCCACTAATTCAAACTTGCCCACTTCGCCAATGGCCGGATGCGCGCCAACTTGCGGTAAAAATCTGCCCTGCCCTTTGGAGGAAAAGCTGCAATGAGTGTAATTGCCAATAACTCCGGCACCAGCATCACCCATGGCTTGGCGGACTTTTTCGGCATGAGATTCCGGCACAAAAACCACGATTTTAACTTTAGTTGAGGTCATCATAATAAATACTATTAATTAATTTTAAAATATCATCTGTATCTTCTAAAGAATCTACTACGGCGCCGGCACCAATATCTTCCAGGTTTTTTCTAGTATGAACTCCGGTTGTTACCCCAATGGTTGCCACCCCAGCCTCTTGGCCAGCTTTAACATCTAAGGGAGTGTCACCAAATAAAATTACATTTTTATCCCAAACAAAATTATGTTTTTCGCCAGCCCTCTGAATTGCCAATTTTACTAAGTTAGACCGATAAATGTCGTCACTACCAAAGCCGCCCACATCAAAAAAATCCCATAAACCAACTTTACCCAATTTAATTCTGGCAATCTTTATTAAATTGCCAGTCACCAAACCTAAAAGATAATTTTTAGCTTTTAAATTAGTAAGTAATTCCACCACCCCGCCTAGGATTTTAACCTCGCTGGTTAAAATACTCTCCTGAAAAGATTTTTCCATCACCGCCAAACAAGCTAACATTTTTCTTTTTATCTCTTCTTCTAAAAACCCATGCCTTAATAAAATAGTGGTGATTATCTGCTGATCAGTCATTCCCTGAACAGTATCCCAATCCAGCTCTGTTTCCAGGCCAAAAACTTCTTTAAAACCATTTATAAAGGCTTGTTTATGGCCAGTTTTGCCCGTTACCAAGGTCCCATCAATATCAAATAAAACTAGCTTATTCATAAATTTATTACCTTATTTAATACTTTTTCCAATAACTTCTATCCAATTAGTTTTGCCAATTGGAGAAACATTGGAAAATATCACCTCCAGACCGGCCTGATGAAAATAATCAAGTATTTCATCTAAAGTAAAATAACTAAAAAATCTTTGGTAGGAATAGCCATAATCATTTTCATCCTTAATCTCTTCTTCCGGACCATTGGGATATTTTTCTTTCACCGCAACATAAAGGTAGCCACCAGTTTTCAATTTAGTCACTGCTTTTTTAAAGTTTGGCCAAACTTCTTTCTTGGGAAGATGAAGCAAAACCGCCTGCATAAAAATATCATCAAAAATCGGTTCTAATTTATCTAAATCTTCTAAACCTAAAACATGAAACTCCCCCTCCAGGACCTCTTTTTTGGCAATTTCTATAAATTTTTCAGAAATATCAACACCAACTACCCGCAAGCCATGCTCTATTAAATATTTTGATTTTCTCCCACCGGCACAGCCAACGTCTAAAACCAAATCACCTTTTTTAAGAAAGGAGATAAATTTATTAGTACCAGAAATCCACCAAGTATCCGATTCATGATCTTTGTGCCAATCTTCGGCTATTTTATTATAAGTATCTTTTAAAAACATATTATGATTTAAATTGAGTAATATCCACAAAGTTACAAACACACGGTGCCTGATGGCAAGCATGGCAATTATCAATAAACATCTCCGAAAGTTCTTGGACTAAATTAATGTTCAAGGAATTAAAAACGCCAATCAAGCAAGAAAATAAATCAGCGCATTCTACAATTACTTTCTTAAAATCATCATCATTGTGATTGCCGTGGTAAGTAAAAATCGCTTCGGCCACTTCACCCATTTCTTCCACCAAGTGAATACCGGCTTGATCTTGAGCCTTGCAGCCGCATGGACAAGCAGCACAATATGAACAAAGATGAGGAAATCTTTTCCAAACTTCTTCTTCAACATCAATATGAAATTGATTAACCACTGACATAAACCAGCTTAAAGAAATTATCAAATTTAATTTGATTTTTTGAACATCACCTTTTCTAATGCCTTTTAAACCCCTAGTTATAAAACGCTCGGCATTGATTAGCTTATCTTGCAACGAAAAATAACGGTCATTGGGCAGGCCGTAAACCTCTTGCACAAACTGCTGATATTCTTTAATTGAAGTAGTGGGTTTTACTGAAGGCATAAAATTATTACTTAACTAATATAATTAAATTGATCTAGTTGCTGCCTCAATAACATAACCATCTGGATCTCTAAAATCAATCCCATACGAACTCCTGTTTTTATATTTTAATTTCATTGGGCCGCGAATAATATCGCCCTTGCTTTTGATTAAAAACCTTCCAACTTCGTCCACAACTTTCCGGGAACCAACTAAAAAACAGATATGACGAGGCCCGATAGTTTTTTGGGCTTTAACTTTTTGCTGAACAAAGTAAATTTTAGTTTGACCATTGCTAAAAGCATTGAACTCAATTTTCTTCCAACCAAGACCATTAAAAACACCTTCGTAAAATCTTATGGAATATTTCAAGTTTGAAACCCAAAACTCTATATGTTTAATAACCGCTTTATTCATAGCTCCTTATGATTCTTTTTCCAATTTAATAATCCAAAAACCGTTTTTCTCAACATCTTCCACTTTATAAAACTGCAACGGATTTTGAGCGGAATGTTCAACTCTGGCGCACCGGAATGAAGTGCTCCGACCAGTATACTCCTTGGTCTCCGGATTATATTCTTCCATTACTATAATATCGTCATTTTTTAAATCAAAGTCCGCCAAACGCAATTCAAAGGTTCGTTCGCCGGACACAAATTTTTCATAAAACTCCGGCCAACACTTTTTTTTGATAATTGCCATATTTTTATAAATTAATTATCTTTCATAAAATTATCATTTCTTCATACGTTGCATTTCGCTCATTAACCTTGGGTAATCACTTTTAAACCCAGACTGATTGGGTAAATAGAAAATTTTATTTTTAAAAACAGTTTTTCCACATTTATACATCTTTTTATCACAAGTTAATAAATAACTATTTTTTACCTCATTAATTTCGCATAAAATAATAAAATCGCTAAATCCTGACTCAGTTAATTTAACATGCCTGCTGTGCTTTTTGTAATATTTTTCTAATTGAATAGTTTTTACCTTTTATTAATAAATTTCTATGTGCAATTAATTCTCCCAATACTATATGCGGAATTAAAACGAGAATCTTATTAGCTATTAAAGCATCAATTGCGGTGGTTGCTTCTAGATGAAACTCATTATTTAAATTAAGATAAGCAATAATCACGTTAGTGTCTAAACCAAATTTCGGTTGATCAGAATTTAATCTATCCATTATCTCTTCTTTTTTCATACAAATATTTTATAAGGATTATTAATCTCGACGGAGCTTGCCGGGATTTTCTCTAATATATCGACGTAATTCTACAAGTAATCCCCCTTCTTTACAACGCCTACAACGCCAATATTCACCGTTTATGGTAATATATACAGCCCCACAAGATGAACACTCAAGATATTCTTTCATATTATAAAAACTTAATTATCTTTAGTAAAAAACGCAATTTAAACCTGGTTGTGGATAACTATTGACCAAACACTGACGACATGATATAATCTTTTTGTAAGTTCTCCTACGGAGACTTTCTCGATTTTGATCAAAATCCGCTATATTTAGCGGGTTTTTTGATTTTATAAACTAAATCTACGCTTATTTAATCTATATTCAAAATCTTCGACAAAGAAAATATCTATAACCGACCCCTTTGACTTAGAATCAAAAACCTCCCTACCAACGTGACCTCTAGCCCCAAAAACGTAACAATCTTTATTATATTGTTCATGTAAATAATCAATGGCACACATCAAATCTCCATCACCAGAAAACAAAATAATAATATCATATAAATCTTTTAATTTAATAAGATCAATGGCCATCTCAACATCAAAGTCACACTTCTTTTCAAAACCATCCTGAACACTATTATCGTGAATATATTTAACCCTCTTAGTAAATATGGTAAACTTGCTCATTTCCGCTTTTTCTATAATAGCTCTAGACCATTCAATCATTGTCATTGAAGATTCTTTTGATCCATAATCAGAGCCATAGTAAAATCTTCTTAGTTCCAAATTACCCCTAGAAAAATTTCTCGCTAATTGACCCAATTCTTTCATACCGACAATCCAATGAAGACTTTTCTTCCATTTTTCAACATTGCCATAATCAACAATAACAATAGTACGTTCTTGTTTGGTACAAAAACTATCTAATAATGTTGTTATTTCTTGACTATTCATCTTAATGATTTATTTTTAATTACTATGATCTTTGCCATTCGTGTTTTTGGCCATTTTTTTGATGTTCGGCCATGACCAATTCGTCATAAATGCCATCTAGCAACTGATAATTTTTAGCTTCCTCCAAGCTAACCCAGGCAAACTGGTCATTTTCTTCTATTTGCAAACCAACTTCTCCACTCACATAATCCGCCAAACAAGAAATGACCAAAGACGGACTGCCATCGGCATGAACCGTAGCCAAACTGGTCACATATTCAATATGATTTATATCAATACCCACTTCTTCTTTAACTTCTCGGCGTAAAGTTCGTTCCAAAACATTGTACCAGTAATGTTCTGTGTCTTTGGGTAGCTGCAAATAATCATTGGTTTCCATTTTGCCGCCGGGCACGGTCCATAGACCCGGAAACCGCTTTTTATTAGGCGACCGGCGGGTAATCAAATACTTGCCGTCTTTGATAATAATAGCGGTAATAGCCACTTCATGAAGATATTGATTAATTGTCTCCATAATTTAATGACTTTTTAATTTGTTTTAAATGATGTTCAAAATGAGGATCGCCGCCCTCATCAAAGACCCAGCCCAAATCATTTCTTTGTCTAATTTTTTCCTCACCAATTGTTTGAATATTTTTTTCCAACTCTTCTTCCCATTTTTTCAATTCATCTATTAATTGACTTGGCGGG
>JAPLWL010000079.1:0-6076 GCA_026396635.1 Candidatus Komeilibacteria bacterium
AGCCGCAAAATTTTTCTTTATTAGCTAGCGATCGGCGTCGGGTTAAAGTTTTGGCTCGTTGGGCCAAGGCCGGCCAAATAGCCACTACTATTGATATTGTTGGCCACCAGGTCAGCTCAAGTACTTTTCCGGCCTTGGCGGGCATTAAACTGCCCTTGACGATGAAGATAAGCAGCGGCGAGATGACTTATACTTGGGCGTGGTGGTTGCTAGGCGGTAGTTTGTTGATTTTATTGGGCTTGGGTGGTTGGCAGGTGCGTAAATGGCGGCATCACCGGCGTTGGTGGCAAAAGGCTTTGGCTAAAATGGATTTATTACATCATAAGAAATTTTTTTAAACATATGGAAGTAGAAAAAACTTGGGGCAAAATTCAAATTTATACCGGCAATGGCAAAGGCAAAACCACGGCCGCTTTGGGGCTGGGTATTCGGGCGGCTGGGCGCAGTAAAAAAGTCGCCATTATTTATTTTGATAAAGGCGGCGATAATTATGGGGAGCGGCGGATTTTAGATCAGCTAAAAGGAAAGATAGATTATTTTGTTTTTGGCCGTAACCGCATTGATCCTATCACCAATAAGTTTGAATTTGGCGTCAAAGAAATTGATAAAGAAGAAGCGCAAAAAGCGCTAATGTTGGCTAAACAATTTTTAATTGAGCAAGCCTATGATTTGTTGATTTTGGACGAAGTTAACCCTAGTTTGGCTTTGGGAATGTTTGAAGTAGCTGATTTGTTGGCAGTTTTGGGGGCCAAAACGCCAACTACCGAGCTGGTTTTAACCGGACGCCAGGCGGCGGCTGAAATTTTGGCCAAAGCCGATTTGGTTACGGAAATGACTTTAGTTAAACATTATTTTTACTCTGGTACGGGCGCTCGTGAAGGTATAGAATATTAAATAATTAATTTACTTAATAGAATAATATGAGTTTAAAAAAAGTTTTTGGAATTATAGTTATAGCCTTACTTTTGATTGTTATAGGCTGGGCCGGTATTGTTTTATATTACGATTCTAAACCCAAGCCGGCAGTTGAGCTTGAACAATCAACAGCGCCGGTCAGCGCCATTGTAAAAATTAATTTTGCCGATAAACAATTAGACTACCCGGTGAGGGTGGCGGCGCCAGCTACAGTTTTAACTGCTTTGCAAGCAATTAAGGATTTGCCGGTGGAGACTAAAGATTATGGCCAACTTGGAGTTTTAATTACCAAAATTGGTGATGTGGCTAATGGCCAAGAGGGAAAGTATTGGCAGTATTGGTTAAATGGGGTTTATGCCACAGTTGGTGCCGGTCAGCAAGCTATTAAAACCAACGACATTATTCAGTGGAAGTTTACTAATGAAGGGCCAGAAGTTAAATAATCTTTATGACTAAAAAACAATTAGGAATTATTGTCCTTTTAATCGCCCTAGGTTTAATTACTAGATTGAGTTGGCATCCAGCCAATATTACGGCACTAGCGGCCATCAGTATTTTTGCCGGTTTTTATTTTTCCAGAAAAATAGCCTGGCTGATTCCTATTAGTATCATGTTGATTAGTGATCTATTTTTAGGTGGTTATGAATTGCCAGTGATGATTAGCGTTTATGTTAGTTTTGTTTTAGCCACCCAAATTGGCGCTTGGTTTAAAGGTAAACGTCCGGGTCTAACTTGGCTGGGAGCAGTTATTTTACCGGGCCTAATATTTTTTATTATTACTAATTTTGCTATTTGGGCTTTTACGCCTTGGTATGTTAGAACAGGAGCCGGCTTGATCCAGTGTTTGGTGGCTGCCTTGCCATTTTGGAGAAATATGGCCATTGGCGATGCAGTTTGGCTGGGAGTAATTTTTTCTAGCTATTATGCGGTGGTTTCTGTTCCGCAGGTTATCTTGCGTTCCCGATTATGGTATACTAAAAGAGTAATTTCTTAATAATTTTACTTATGGCTGGTTTAAATGATTATTTTCAACAAGCGGTTGCCGGGCAAGCTTCGGACGTTCATTTGGTAGTTGGTCAGCCGGTAATTTTTCGGCTGGATGGGGAATTAGCTCCTCTGGCCTCTAGCAAGCCTTTGTCTAAGGCGGAAACCGAGCGGATGATCATGGCAATTTTAACTACTGAGCAAAAACAAAAATATGTGACGGAACGAGAGCTGGATTTATCCTATGAAATTCCGGATGGTTCACGTTTTCGGATCAACTTATTCTGGGAACGGGATAATCCGGGCTTGGCGGCCCGGGTAATTAGCCCGGTTATTCCTTCCATGGAACAGTTATGTTTGCCGGAAATTGCTTATCAAATGATTCGGGCCAAGCAGGGTTTAATTTTAGTAACCGGGCCAACTGGTTGTGGTAAGTCCACTACTTTGGCGGCGATGTTGGACACCATTAATCAAGAACGAACTGCTCATATTGTTACTTTGGAAGATCCGATTGAATTTTTGCATACCTCTAAAAAAAGCGTTATTGTCCAACGTCAGTTAGGCACGGACATGCTGTCTTTCAAGGATGCCTTAAAACACGTTTTGCGCCAAGATCCGGATGTAATTATGGTTGGTGAGATGCGGGATTTGGAAACTATTGCGGCGACTATTACTCTGGCCGAAACCGGTCACTTGGTGTTGGCCACACTGCACACTCATAGTGCCGCTCAAACTATTGATCGGATTGTGGATGTTTTCCCGCCTTATCAGCAAGAGCAGGTTAGGCTGCAATTATCTATGTCATTAAATGGTATTATTACTCAGCATTTATTGCCCAAAAAAGGCGGCGGCCGAGTTGCGGCTCGGGAAATTTTAGTTAATACTTCGGCTATTGCCAATATTATCCGGGAAAATAAAATTCCACAGATTAAAACTGCCATTCAAACTTCAGCCGACGTGGGTATGATGACCATGGAACAGAACCTCAAACAATTAATTGCTCAAGATGTTTTGGATGAGCAGGTGGCTAGTTATTATCTAGAGGTTTTGCCTAAGATGTAATTAAGGATTAGAAATTAAACAGCTCCTGGTTTAGGGGCTGTTTTTGTAAATAAAAAAATCAGCTTTTAGCTGCTTATTCAATAGTAAGGACGTGGTCCGCCTCTGGCGGATTTTACGTCCTGGCGGTGCCAGCCGAAATTCCGCGAAGCGGAATGAAGGCTGGTGCCCTTGGTAGGAACCCGCCCGACTCGCCTACGGCGAAGCCGTGGCGGGCGGGTCGAACCACAATAATAATTTTATAAAAAATGGTTGGTGCCCTTGGAGGGAATCGGACCCCCATTACCGGTTCCGAAGACCGATGCTCTATCCATTGAGCTACAAGGGCATTTCAAGGTTTGATTTTATTCTAATTTTTTTAAATAGGCAAGTCGGTTGGTTTTTAAAGAGCGTTGAAATTCGTAATCAAAGGGCTATAATTAGTATATGATAAATAGACTTGAATTACTAGAATTGGTTGGTAATAATATTCTATAAAATTATGTTACAATATCTAGTTTTAGTAGGAGCAATAGTTTTACTAATTGGTTCTTCTTTTTATATAAAAGAAACTATTAGCGGTAGAACTAAGCCTAATAGGATGACTTGGTTTTTATGGTCACTGGCACCAATGATTGGCGCGGTCGCTGCCTTCTCTAATGGTGTTACTTGGGCGGCCTTGCCGGTGTTTTTTGCTGGCTTTATTCCATTTTTAATTTTTATTGCCTCTTTTGTTAATAAGCAATCTTATTGGCGGTTGGGTATTTTTGATTATTTTTGTGGATTTTTTTCTTTACTAGCTTTAACCCTTTGGGCTATTACCAAAGAGCCGGTAGTGGCAATTGTTTTTGCCATAATCAGCGATGCTTTTGCCGCTATACCAACAGTAAAAAAAGCTTGGCAACATCCAGAAACAGAAACGGCAGCGCCATTTATAGCAGCAATCTTTAATACCTCCACTGCCTTTTTGGCTATTAAATCGTGGAGTTTTTCAGCCTATGCTTTTCCTTTTTATTTAATTTGTTTAGAGGTGTTGATGGTGGTGGCGATTGTTAGACCCAGAATAAAATTTGGTAAAAGTTTATAATTATAGCTATTGATAATTTTTTAAAAATAAAAGTACCCGCACCTGGTGGCTAGTAGTCATTTTTGGTTTTAATTTTTAACTAATTAATGTGTTATAATAAATAACATGATTTTAAATCAAATGGTCATCTATATTTTAGTCGGGTTCATGGCGCTTGGAGCTTTGGATAAAATTTTTGGAAATAAATTTGGCTTAGGTAAAAAATTTGATGAGGGTTTTATGGCGATGGGCTCCTTAGCCTTGGCTATGCTAGGAATGATATCGTTTGCTCCAGTATTAGCCCATTGGTTAGCCTCGCCAGTAATGTTTATTTATGGTTTAGTTGGCGCCGATCCAGCCATGTTTGCCGGCACTTTTTTGGCTAATGATATGGGTGGATATCAATTAGCTTTAAAATTAGCAGTTGACGCGGAGGCTGGCCTTTTTTCCGGATTAATAGTTGGCGCCATGATGGGAGCAACTTTGGTATTCACTATCCCGGTCGCTTTGGGCATTATTAATAAATCAGATCACAAATTTTTAGCTTTAGGCATTTTATCAGGCCTGATAACTATTCCGTTGGGCGCTTTTTTTGCCGGTCTTTTTTCTGGCTTTAGTTTAAATTTGATTTTAATTAATCTTATTCCTATTTTAATTATTGCTTTGTTGATTATTTTTGGATTATGGAAATTTTCTGAAACAATGATTAAAGGTTTTGGTTATTTTGGCAAACTAATAACCGCCGTTATAACTTTATCAGCGGCGGCAATAATTATAGAAACATTAACTGGCATTATAATTATTCCCGGGTTGACGCCGATGGCCGAGAGTTTAAAAATTATTGGCACTATTACAATTATTTTAGCCGGTGCTTACCCGATGGTTTATGTAATTACCAAGGTATTTAAAAAATATTTATTGGTTTTTGGCAAAAAATTAAATATTAACGCGATTGCCGTTGCTGGTCTGATTGCTTCTTTGGCTAATAATATACCGATGTTTGCCTGGTTAAAAGAAATGGATGATCGAGGCAAGGTAGTTAATGTGGCTTTTGCTGTTTCAGCTGCTTTTGTTTTAGGAGACCATTTGNNNNGACCATTTGGCGTTTACAGCCAGCGTTAATAGGGAGATGATTTTGCCGGTAATGGTGGGCAAGTTGATTGGTGGTCTAGCGGCTATTATCGTTGCCGGGCTGGTGTATGATAAAATTTATTTAAAGAAAGATAAAAAGTTAGCAAAATAGCATAAATTAAAAACACGGATCAAAAGTCCGCATTTTTTAAAAGCTATTTTAGCGACCCCTCTCGGTCGCGCTGGATGGTGCCCCTTCTCGGTCTCTAGCTTGGGCACTGGTAACATTATAAGGGCTTTTTGATGGTTTGGCTAGTAGTGGCTTTGACCCCTATCGGTAGGGGTAAAAAATGGAGGAATGAGACAAATAAGACAGTCCGCGGGAGGTGTTTATAAAAGAAGCAAGGCCTGCTCGCAAAGTGAATTGCGAAACAGGCCTTGAGACTGATGAATGCCGGGCCCTTAAAGAGCCGGGGGATTGAACAGGCTCCTAGTTGGCTTCTGTAATATTAGGCCTATTACGGAAATTAGCATTGCCAACGTGCCCAATAGAAAGTATTCTGGACCTTTGTGTAGTATGGCCGAGAGCAGAAACCACGCACAGCCACACCCAAAGATTGTCCTACCGGACACAACTTGACTAGCTTGATTTGCCGGCGAAACTTCGGGATTAGTGATCCACCACAATCCAAACCAGGCAGCGAAGAAAGAAAAAACAGCCAGAACAAAGATCAATAGGCCATTTTTTAGATCGGGCCAACCAACTGCGTGCTTAGTAATCAGTATGGTTAGGCCGGAGATCGTACCAGCAAAGATGGTGTAGAGCAAGGCCAAGTGCCAACCCATTGGTCCTCCATTTTTTGAAACACAGAAGGTTCTTTGTAATTTATATAATAACTTAGTTGGTTAAGGCGGTCAATTTATTGCCAGGTAGCCAAAACATTAAAAAGATAATATAATCAAGTAAATCCTAACTATACTATGAAACTATTATTAACGTCT
>JAPLWL010000079.1:6099-15421 GCA_026396635.1 Candidatus Komeilibacteria bacterium
AATAAGGAAATATCTGATACTTTTTTAAAACTTATCAATAAACCAGTGGATCAAATTCACGTCATTTTCATTCCTACTGCTTCAAGAACAGAACATGAATTAAAATATGTTGAAGAATCAAGGCAAGAGCTGATTGACCTTGGCATAAATAACATAGTTACGCTTAATCTTGAACGTAAGGTAACCACTGATGATTTAAAAAATGTTGATGTAATTTATGTTTGTGGTGGCAATACATTTTATTTGCTTAAAAAAATGCGAGAATCTGACTTTGATCAGCTCTTGCCTAGTTTTAATGGTTTATATCTTGGGGTAAGCGCAGGTAGCATTGTGGTTGGCCCAAATATTGAAGTCTCTGGCCCATGGGATGAAAATGACGTGAATTTATCTGATACAACCGGAATGAATATTGTTAATTTCGCAGTTATTCCGCATTACCAAACAAAAGAGCATGCTATTGTTGAAAATTTAAAAAACAAAGCGAGTTATGAAATAGTGCCACTAACAGACAATCAGGCGATATTAATTAATGGTAATGATAAAATAGTAATTGGCCAGCCATAGTAATGCTGGAGAACATCGCCTAACACCGCGTATCTGGTTCGCGGATTAAATAAAATTAGGTTTTCTAACTAAACATATAAAAATATGAAGCTAACAAATAAAATCGTTGTAATAACCGGAGCTAGTGATGGCATAGGTAAACAGATTGCCCTTAGACTAGCAAAAGAAAAAGTTAAATTAGCTCTTATTGCCAGAGACGAAGTAAAATTGAAAAAAGTTTGTTCTAACGCTAAAAAATTAGGCGCAACACAATGTAAGTCCTATGTTTGTGATTTACAAAAAATAGATCAATTAGGTAAGACCGTAAAATCAATTATTTCTGACCTTAAAACAGTTGATGTATTAATAAATAATGCTGGTATTTGGCAAAAATTAAACCCCATAGAAAAAATAAACTCAGAAATAATTGATACCGTTATACAAACCAATCTTACAGCTTTAATACACACTACTAAACTATTTATGCCCACGCTAAAGAAAAGACCAGAGGCGGCAATAATTAACATTTCATCAAAATCGGGCGTAGTAGCGCAAGAGGGGCAATCTGTTTATACTGCTAGTAAATATGGAGTTAGAGGTTTTACAGAAGTACTAAAAGAAGATCTAAAAGGTAGTAAAATAAGGGTAGCCGGTGTATATCAAAGTGGGACAAATACAAACATGTTTAGAAAAACCGGTGATAATTTTTCAACAACAGGCCTTACCAACCCAGCAGACTTAGCAGATGTTGTGGCTTATATGTTATCTTTACCAAAACAAATCTGGCTACATGATGTTCGCGTAGAATATTAAAATAAAAAGCCCCAAATGATTACAGAACAAGCAAAACAACTAGTCGCTCTTGGATATAATGAACGTTTAATAAAAGATATTTAAAATAATTTACATTAATCTATGTCCATAATCAAAGTGCTTATTAATGGCTATGTTAAAAAGGAAAATGGTAATGAATATGCCTCGTCATCGGTTACGCTTATCCGCGACCATAATCTCAATATCTTGGTTGACGTTGGAATGAATAGGCAACTATTATTAGATGCTCTTAAACAAGAGGATCTAAGGCCGGCTGACATTAACTTTGTCGTTCTAACTCATACCCATTTAGATCATTGTTTGCTAGTTGGTATTTTTGAAAATGCCCAAATCCTTGATGATTCTAGTGTCTATACTTTTGATGGCAAAATCTCTGAATATGATTCCAAAATACCCGGTACGGATATTGAAATTATTTCCACTCCCGGCCATGATCAATTTCATTGCGCTGTTTTGGTAAATACCGAAGAGTTTGGCAAGGTAGCAATTGCCGCTGATTTATTTTGGTGGCCGGATGATAAAGATTTTAAAGTTGGTTGATTATGTCGTGCCTGGCCATGGTCAACCTTTTAAGATCGCCAAATAATTAATTGGTAAATCAAACAATATATGAGCTTGGAAATGCTGGGTTATTTAGGAGGATTTTTGGTGACTATATCGTTAGCTCCCCAAGTAATTAAATCTTATAAAACAAAATCAACTAAGGACATTTCCATTGTTTATACTATAATTCTTTTAATTGGCTTAGGGCTTTGGGTAATGTATGCAATATTAAATGGAATTATACCGTTAAGCATTTTTGCCAGCATTGAATTTTTATTTACCCTTAGTTTACTGATTTTGAAGATGATCTATAAATAATAGTTTTATGAAAATTACCAAGTTTTTTTAACCTTGTTTATTGGTTTAAACAAATTTTATTAAGATTAGCCTTGACAGACTAATTTTTTTATGATATAAATAAACGTTTTGAACAAATAACCAATAAACAAACGAGGAAATATGCCTCCTGAATTCAAGTTGGCTAGATATGCCAACNNTGGGGTTATCCGTCCGCTGGTCCAAAGTATGGTCAGGTGCTTTATGCGGTTATCGGGCAAAGATGCATCTTTACCGGACTAACCTATGATGCCACCTCGACCATTAACGCTTGTGAAGCGATTGTGGAAGAGATTGCCAGGCTTGAAAGGCGTAGAATCACTGATCTGATATTCTATGACTTGCAAACCCACGTTACCTATGACTCCAAGGCTCCTGGCGAATTCGAAATTGATCGCATAGTGATCAAGGGGCTGAGCAAGGCTGACGACGAAGAGCCCGATGAGGATCGCATAGTGATTAAGGGCCCCAGTTGGACTCCAGGATGGGACACAGCAAGGCTCCCCGCGGACCTGGTCGAAAAATTTCGGCCTTGTATTGGTCAGTTGGATCAAGTGAGAACCTATGATGAGGCTCAGCGAGAAATTGCCAAAGCTTATCGTCTGGTTCTGACCATCCCAGAACTTAACTGACCATTTCTCAAAATTCATCACTGTTAAGCCGCATGGTTCGCCCAGCGGCTTTTCACTTCCAAAAAACAAAAACACGGATCAAAAGTCCGTATTTTTAAGAGTTTCAAATTATAGGAATAAAAGCTATTTTAGCGACCCTTCTCGGTCGCAATGGATGGTGCCCCCAGTAGGATTCGCCGCGCCCGCCATCGCTACGCTCAGGCGTTGCGGGCGGGGACCTACGACCATCTGCTTCCGCCTTCGCCAAGGCTCCGGCGGACAGGTAAGGGGCAATTTGTTAATTGGTGCCCCCAGTAGGATTCGGACCTACGACCATCTGCTTAAGAGGCAGCTGCTCTACCAACTGAGCTATAGGGGCTTATAATGGTTGATACTATATCAGAATTAGCTAAAAAATCAAGCCTTTTGTCAAAATTTAAGAGTTAGGCTATAATATGTAGTACTTTGGACAATTAGTCAATTATGAGTAAAAAATATCATGTTTTAATGATTTTGGTGGTTGGGTTATTTGTTGTTCCTGGGTTAGCTCATATGACTGAGACGGGGACTACTAGTACTTTAGAATTACAAATTAACAACCAGTTGCAACGGCAAGAAAATAGTTTTGAGAAAAAAGATATCAGGTTGGAAAATAGAGAACAGAAATTAGAAAAGAATTTGAATAGCTTGGTGGATAAACAAAAAATAGCCAAAGCTAAAGCCGAGGCTTTGAAGGCTCGAGCCAAGGCTTATGTAGTGGCCACCAAGGTAGCTCGCCAGGATTTATTTAATGCTAATAAAGCGGCTAAGGAGGCTTATGTGGTGGCTAATAAGGAAATTCAATCCACCTATCAACAAGCTTTAAAGTTGGCTACTACCTCTTTGGATAAGAAAGAAGCAAAGTCGGAGCGGACAGTAGCCTTGAAACTAGTAAAAAAAACTCAAGCCGCAGCCTTAAAGCTAGCTAAAGAAAAATACAATTTAGCCATGAAGCTGGCCAGACAAGCTAAGGCCGGGATTTTAAGTAATTAATTTATTTTTTAGTTTAGAATTTTAGAAAAGACTCGGTCGTTTGACCGGGTTATTTTTTTGTGATTAGATAATCCTAAATAAAGGTGGAGCATTTTGAAAAAGGAGGTAAAATGGCTCCGACAACAAAAGTTTCGGCCACTACCGATGACTGCCTTCATCAGGTTACCCATGGTGTTCAAGTGACTTCGGTTTTGACCGCCAAAGATAGGGCCTTGGCTCAAACCGTACTGATGCGTTCCTTGCGGCTTCAGGCTGGCCAGCCCTTGGATTTGGCGGCCATTGAAGAGATTCTGCCTCAGTTGATTTCTAATCGGGTAAGGCAGATTGAACACCGAGTCTTGCGCTGCCAGCTTGATGGGGTGGCCAGAGAAAAAGTAGAACGCGATTTGACCAGTCGTGGCTTGCGACCGGCTACTGCAGGCGACCTGTTCAGCGTGTTCTGTCGGGGAACAATTTCCGGTCTGGCTGGCACTCAAGTGCACGCACTTGGTCAGGAGTTGGTGATTGGTGAGTGGAAGTATTACCTGACGGTAATCTTTCCTCTCAAGCCCGGCTCAACCGGCCTGGAGAGAAATCCGGGTCACCCCAAACCAATTTTGGGCCTGACCGAAGTTACCGAGCTCGGTGTTAAAAGTTGGGGCAAGACTGACCGTTTTTTGGCAGTGGTGGCCTTGCCTAAATCAAGAGCCAGATAGGGCGGGCAGTCCATTGGCTTGCTACACAAATCGATTGGCCGTTGTTGAGTTCATTCAAAGCTCAATGACGGCCTTTTCGCTTTCTTTAAAGAGGTTGTTTTTTCAAGCTCAAAATGATATTCTGACTCTTATGGAAGAACGAATAATTACTCCGCAAGCCACCAATGAAGAAGCTGTTTTTGAAGCTAATTTGCGGCCGCAAACCTTAGCCGAATATATTGGCCAAGCCAAGGTTAAAGAACCGCTGGCTATTTTTATGCAAGCAGCTCAAAAGCGTCAAGAAGCCTTGGATCATCTGTTGTTGTATGGCCCGCCTGGTTTAGGTAAAACCACCTTGGCTTATTTAATTGCCAAAGAAATGGGGGTGGGTCTAAAAATCACTTCTGGTCCGGCCATTGAACGCGCCGGTGACTTGGCGGCCATTTTAACCAACTTAAATCCGGGTGATGTTTTATTTATTGATGAAATTCATCGGTTGCCAAAAGTTATTGAAGAAGTTTTGTATCCGGCCATGGAAGAGCATGCTTTGGATATTGTGATTGGCAAAGGCCCGGCCGCCAGAACTTTGCGGCTGGAGCTACCCAAGATAACCATTATTGGCGCCACCACCCGTTATTACATGCTGTCGGCGCCCTTGCGAGATCGGTTCGGCACCACTTTTAGATTAGATTATTATACGGCTCCAGAAATTGCTCAAATTATTAAGCGGTCAGCTGGTATTTTGGGAATAGAAATTGCTTCAGAGGCAGCTCAAGCTTTGGCGGAGCGCTCCCGGCTGACGCCGCGGATTGCCAACCGGCTCCTTAAGCGGGTCCGGGATTATGTCCAGGTTAAAGGCGATGGGGTGATAAATCAGGACTTAACCCATCAAGCTTTAAAAATGTTTCAAGTAGATGATTTGGGTTTGGATGAAATTGATCGTCGGATTTTAGAAGTGATTATTGAAAAATTTAAAGGCGGGCCAGTTGGTCTTAATTCCATTGGGGCGGCCGTATCCGAAGAAGAGGGAACTATTGAAGAAATTTATGAACCTTATTTAATGCAGTTAGGTTTATTAACCAGAACGCCTCGGGGCCGGATGGTTACAGAAAATGCTTATCGACATTTGGGTTTAAAGGTGCCCGGAGAGCTTCAAAAAAATTTGATATAAAAAGACCAGAGCCTCCCGGTTGAAGGGGAGGCTCAGATGGTGTTTGGAGTGGGAGGCTTGTTAAAAAATTGGTCGAGGTGGTATAACGTTGTTTGGAGAAATCTTTCCCAAGTAATTAACAAGACTCTGACGAAGTTCAAAGATGGCCCAGATGACGATGGCAACTAAAGAAATCGGCCAGAGCAAAAGAGTAATAGTGACTCGCCAGTTTTCCCGAAGATCACCTAAGGCTAGGAGGTCCAGCCAATATTGCTGCCAGAATGGCGCAAGTGGCAGCTGGTTATAGTAATCTTCTTCTTCGTCTCTCAGAAAAAGGCAGCGGTTTAGCCATTGTAGGACGCAGTCACCAATAGTGAAGATGAGGATCAATCCACCTAAGTAGAGCCCAATCCAGAGCAACATAATTCCCCCTGATTTTATTAGTTTTGATCCAACTTATTTAAGATTAAATTGTTAGCTACTTTTTGTCAATAAATATGAAACTTGCTGATTTTGATTATTTTTTACCTAAAAAGTTAATTGCCCAAAGTCCGGTTAAGCCGAGAGATTATTGTCGTTTATTAGTGGTGAGAAATGACAAAAAATTGATTTTGGAACATCGGCATTTTTATGATTTAGTTAATTATTTAAAAGCCGGCGATGTTTTAGTTTTAAATCAAACCAAGGTTTTTCCCTGCCGATTAATGGGCAAAAAATCAACAGGCGGCAAAATAGAAATTTTTTTATTAAAGCAGCAACAGGGGACGGAGTGGGAAGTTTTGGTTGGTAGTCATCGTAAGCAGGTAGGGCAAATAATTAATTTTGGCCATGGTTTATCCGGCCAATTAATAAAAAAGTTGACGGAAAAAATTTGGCTGTTTAAGTTTAATCAAGCTCAAAATAAAATTATGAGCTTGGTGGCCAAAGTGGGTCAAACGCCTACGCCGCCTTATATCAAACAGTTGGCCGCTTTGCCTGATTATCAAACGGTTTTTGCGCGCAACTCTGGTTCAGTGGCAGCACCAACGGCCGGGTTGCATTTTACTAAAAAATTGTTAAATCAGTTAAAACGCCAGGGTGTGCAAATTGAATATGTAACGCTACATGTTGGCTTGGGCACATTTCAAGAAGTAACTGCCGAAGATATTACCAAACATCACTTACACAGCGAATGGGTTGAAGTAGATAAGCCAACGGCTGATCGAATTAATTTAGCTAAAAAACAGCATCGTCGAATAATTGCTGTGGGCACCACTAGCTTGCGTTTGCTGGAGGCGATGTCGGTTAATGGTCAATTACAATTTGGTAAACAATGGGTGAATATTTTTATTTATCCCGGCTATAAGTTTAAAATAGTTAATGGCTTGATTACCAATTTTCATTTGCCAAAAAGCAGTTTGATTATGTTAGTGGCGGCTTTAGTAGGTATTAAAAATGTCCAAAAGGTTTATCAAGCGGCGATTAAAAAGAAATATCGTTTTTATAGTTTTGGTGACGCTATGTTTATTCAGCCAAGCTGATTCTATGATATAATAGTAGTATTATGGACGCCGGAACTCATCTTTTTGTGGGCGTGGTTACCGCTACCGCCCTACCAAGTTTTTCTTTAACCCAAAAATTATTGGTTATTATTTTTGCTTTATTACCGGATGCTTTTGAGTGGTTGGATTATATTAAAATGAGAGAAATTAGCACCCGGCCGCATCATGAAGTCAGAAAAAAAGATTTTGTTAAATTAGGCATTCGGGTTAGACAGAGCGTTTTTATGATGCCGTATCATTTTCTCCATAGCTTGGTTACTATTACGATTTTTTTGATTATTTCTATAATTTACCAATGGCCAATTGTTTACGCGGTTATGTGGTCGGGCCATATTTTATTGGATATTCCCAGCCACGAAAAAGCTTTAGGTATTAGATTATGGTACCCATTTTTCCATTGGCACACCAAAGGCAGTTTTGATTGGTGGGCTTTGCCGTTTTTAAAAGATAAACACATTTTAGGTTATTGGGCGATTTTATTAACCATCAGCTTGTTTTTGATTCAAAAATTTTGGTAATAACCAAACAAAAAAGCTACGGGCCTCCGTAGCGTTATTTTTGTTTGTTTTTATTTTTTAAAGAAAAGTTGGGATTGGTCAATCAGAATTGGCTGTTGATAGATGGAAAAACCATCAATAATAGATTTTTTGGCCAAGTAAAAAGGGTGACGTAATCCGGAGACTTCTTTTTTTATCAAAGAACAGGAAGAGAATATTGTTCCAGAATTACCTTCTTGTGACAAACGGGTTATCAAAACAGGGTAAGTCTGGATAGCTAAATGAGTTTATTGGAGATAACTATCGGCCATTTGAGCAGCGGGAGCCGAGTTGAGATTGGTTTGCAGAATACTGTGTTGGGCAGCTGGCCTATCCATTAGGGCAAAAAGCTCGGCTGTGGCTAAAACTAAGATCAAAGTAATGATTATTCGGCCAATTTTTCTTAAGTAGGCTTGGGCTGAAGAAGCGGCGGCAATGACTGAGCGCTGAGAGCAAATAGGCTTGGGCTGGTAATACATAAAAGTGGTTTTTGAAGACAAAAAATCTCGGCTTTAAAACCAAGATAAAAATATTTTCTTCTATTTGTCTGCTTTCCGCTCCAGCCAGATTTAAACTTGGTGAGGCGAGAAATTTTTATTTTGGTTTTTTATTCAACATATCCATTATAGCGCACTTTTGAGTAAAAGTCAATAGAAGAAATGGTTGATTATGATTGATTGTCGGCGTCGATGTCTTTATTTTTTTCTTTTGACCGAATAAAAAATGGTGGCAGGGCAAAAACAATAATAATTAAAATAATAATGAGAGAAAAGTTATTTTTAACCCAGGGCAGGGAACCTAAAAAGTAGCCGGCAAATAAAAAGAGGTTGACCCAAAGAGCACCGCCAATAATATTGTAGGTAATAAAGTGGCGATAATTCATGCGGCCTAGGCCGGCTAAAAACGGCGCAATGGTTCTAACAATTGGTACAAAACGAGCCAGAACAATGGTTTTATTGCCATGGCGTTCAAAAAATTCTTGAGTTAGGGCAATATGTTTTTTATTGATAAAGCGGTAGTTTTTGGCAATAATTTTTTCTCCTAAAAATCGGCCAATAGTGTAATTAAGGCTGTCACCTAAGATAGCAGCTAAGGTTAATCCTAAAGTTAGCCAAATCATGTTTAATTGGCCGGCGCCGGCCATGACTCCTAAACCAAAAAGCAAAGAGTCTCCTGGTAAAAACGGAGTGATAACCAAACCGTCTACAAAAGAAAAATTGAATCCCATAAAAGTTTTAAGCGAACCTAAAGTGGCAGATATCCCCGTCTTGCATAATATATTCCTTGCCCTCGGTTCTAAAGGTGCCATTTTCTTTAGCGCCTAATTCGCCGCCGGCCACTACAAAGTCATTATACCCAATAACCTCGGCTCTGATAAAGCCTTGTTCAAAA
Source organism: Candidatus Komeilibacteria bacterium (assembly GCA_026396635.1). GTDB lineage: Bacteria > Patescibacteriota > Patescibacteriia > UBA1558 > JAPLWL01 > JAPLWL01. Next base: position 15,292 of record JAPLWL010000079.1, read on the forward strand.
TCAGTGTGAATGACGCCGGCTGCTTGTGGCGCTTTGGTGCCGCGGGTTACGGTCCAAGCTCGAGTTTCCATTGGCCCAGTAGTAATAAAAGTAATTAAGTTTAATAGTTGGTAGCTGGCTTTAATTAATT
>JAPLWL010000007.1:0-22106 GCA_026396635.1 Candidatus Komeilibacteria bacterium
CTTATTTCTTTTGCATCAAGGCAAAAGAAATTGGGCCTCGCCGGCGAGGCGACCACCCTATTTGCCAAAACCCCTTACCTGTTGTTAAATTAAAGATACCTATAACGTTAACCTACCTATTTTATGCCTAGTTATGCTCAAAAAAGAATCCTGATTATTTTTACCGGCGGTACCGTAGCCGGTAATGTGGCCAAAAGTAATGTTTCACAAAATGAAAAATCAGATCCCAATAGTTTCATGTCCATTTTGGATAATTCCGTAGATATTGTTAAAAAAAATTGGAACATTGAAATTACCGCCTCTATTGTAGAAATGTTTAACCTGGATAGTTCCAATATCCAGCCGGAAAATTGGACAGCTATGGTTGAAAAAATCCAAGAAAAATACGACGAGAATGACGCCTTTATTATCCTGCACGGCACCAATACCATGGGCTACACGGCCGCGGCTCTGTCTTTTGCTTTGGAAAATATCAATAAACCAGTTATTCTAACCGGCGCCCAAGTTCCCTTGGGCTATTTGGGCACTGACGCCGTTACCAACTTGGTTAATTCCTTGCGGCTGGCCGTTTGGACCTACAGTGAAATCAAGGGCGTAATGGCGGTTTTTGGCAGTAAAGTTATTGCCGGCACCCGGGTAAAAAAAGGCACTGATTTTGATTACGATCCTTTTAAAGCTTTTCAAACCGGTTCCTTAGGCCAAATTGGACGCTTTATGAAAATCGACGAGGGCGCCTTTAGAAAATATATCGCCTATTTATCAAAATATAAGCCGCTGGCCGTGCAATCACGTGTTCTCAGCGTCAAAAAAGATTTCAACACCAAGGCCATTGCTTCGCTCACAGAATTTCCAGGCATGTCGGCTGATCTGTTTCAAACTTTAGTGGAAAAAAATAATATTCAGGCTTTTATTTTCCGCGCCTTTGGCGCTGGCGATCCCAGCGCTCACCTGTTTCCGGCTTTTGAATATTTAAAAGAGAGAAAAATTCCTATTGTGGTTACCACTCAAGCGCCGGGCGGTACCGCCAGTTTTCAAGTTAATGAAACCGGCCAACACTTAAAAGAAAATGATTTGGCTATTCCGGCTTTTGATATGAGTATTGAATCCATGACCACCAAGCTGGCTTGGCTTTTAGGTCAAAAACTTAGTTATGAAGAAATAAAGCTCAAAATGTTGGAAGATTTGCATTGGGAAATTACTGTTGAAAATGAACTAATCTAATCACCACATGAGAGAACTATTGTCTGGAAAAATTCATAACGCTACCGTGACCGAGGCCGACATCAACTATATCGGCAGCATTACTATTGATGAAAGCTTAATAAAAAAAGTAAATTTTTGGCCCGGTCAAAAAGTTTTAGTGGTCAGCAATAAAACCGGGGTTCGGCTGGAAACTTATATTATTGTTGGCGCTAAAAACTCCGGGGTGATTTGCATGAATGGTGCCTCCGCCCGTCTGATTAAAAAGGGCGAAGAAATTATTATCATGGGATTTGAAATTTCCGCTAAACCAATTGAAGCCAAAACCATCTTGGTAAATAAAAAAAATCAATTTGTTAAATATTTATAACAAATTATGTCTTTTACCCTCTTAGCCCTGGGTTCAGCCATTTTCGCTTCCATCGCTAACATTTTAGCCAGAGCACTGTTAAAAAATTTAAAGTCGCGGGACATTTTGGGTATTAATTTTTTAACCATGGGGGTAACCCTGCTTTTGCTTTCTCCTTGGTTTTATTATTTTAAAATTACCCTTCTCTCTTTTGGCTTATTAGTTTTAATTTCCTTTATTGATTGCCTGGCTAACTACTTTTATTTTAAAATCTTTGAAAAAAATGAAGCCAGCATAGCCACGCCAATACTTTCCTTGGCCCCCGCCTTTACCTTTTTATTCGCCTGGCTGATCATCAACGACGTAGTTTCTTGGGAAAAATATATTATTTCTTTAGCCATCATTATCTTGGTGGTTTTGTTTTCGGCGGATTTTAGTTTTAAAAGCTTTAAATTTAAAAGTCTTCTGCCCGGGTTAATTTCTTCGGCCTTATTTGGCCTATCCGCCATACCTTCAAAATACCTACTAAGCTCTGGCGTAATTAACGCCCCCACCTTATACATGTTTAGAGCCGGTTTAATTGCTTTGTTTGCTTTATTATTTTTCAGATTTCCCCTTAATAGTTTAACCACCGGTCAATACCAAACAATTTTTTTCAGGGGTTTATTTGTTATCACCCAATGGGTTCTCCTCTACTACGCCTTGACCCTGGGTAATTCCGGCGTAACATTAACCCTGTCCAATACGACGCCCATCTTTGTTTTTATTTTAGGCGCCATTTTTTTACAGGAAAAAATTACTTATAAAAAAATTATCGCTGCGCTGTTAATTTTAATTTTTTCTTTGATTATTTAAAATAAAAATATACCCGACTCGCCTATTTGGCGAGTTTTTTGTTTTAAACCCTTTACTGTTGACTTTTTCTATTGTTACTGATAATTTGTCAGCTACACCGCCTCGCAACCAATCTAAGGAGGAACGAAATGATTCGAAATCTTCATTTCTGTCTCTGTTGCTTTCAAACGGTAGGGGTTAGACCCGCTACGTTTACTCCCGAACCCCATGCCGATCACAAGGGCAGAGTCTGTCCTGGTTCTTCATGGTCAAGCGCCTCGGAAGAAAGAGCAACGAAAACAGCTGAAGACCTCGGTCTAGCTGTTCCCCCCGAAATTACTGGCACTGCGGCCGCTTAAACGGCAGGCAGTATGGGTGGTCCCCCCGTTAGCAGCAGAGTGGTTTGGCACATGCTGAATTGCAAAGGCTAGCGGGGTACGCGGGGATAGCTCAGTTGGTTAGAGCAACGGCCTCCAAAGCCGAAAGTCGGAGGTTCAAGTCCTTCTCCCCGCCCAACAAAGAGGGCGCTAATTCAAGCGTCCTCTTTTCTCTTTGTCTTTTTTAGTCTTTAACCTTACCGTTCTCAAAAAATTCTAATTAAACTTTTTTGTAAATCAAGAAGCCTCCTGGCAGATTGTTCTGAAAGAACTTTCTACCACGAGGCTTCGTGCGTTTGTTGATGAGCTACCTAGCACCAACCAGTGTCAGCTTAACACCAGAAGGGGGCTGATCTTGATTGATGCCAGGAGGCAAAGAGAGGACGACCGATGGTCGCGATGGATTGCCAGGGGCAGCGCCTTCGCCTTTGAGACGAGACTGCTTGAAAAAAATCATGACTCTGGCAACAACTGCACCAAGAACGAATAGCGCCGGAGTTAGTCCAGCGGCCACTATCATTCCAATACAGATGTTGACCTTAAGCATGTCGGCAAATAGCGACCCGAAGAGAATCGTTGAGCCCAGAAAGCCTCCGGCCAAAACACCGACCGTTGTCCACCACAATGGCTTCCAGGGCGAAAGGTGGTCGCCCGTAAAACCGACAGTGTGACCCAGGGCAGCCATGAACGCCGCGCCAAAGACTGGCGCCACAATCCAACCCAAAACCGCCAGGCTCGCTCCCCACCAACCCAAGACCAAGCCGAGTGCCATAAAAACAATGGCCAACGTCTCGTTTAATGAAGCAGCGTCTCTGCCGACATGTTTCATCATAAACCCCAATTGTTAATGAAACCGACCTAATCTCAGGCCGGACAAAGTATTTAACCACGCCTCTAAAATATCGTCAACCCGCCAATTCGGCGGGCTTTATATTTGCATTCTTTCCGGCCTCAGAAAAATTAAGATCCTGAAACAAGTTCAGGATGACAATATATTTTAGTTAGTAACTATGGGGGTTGGTGGGTAACAGCTGTTTGAGCGCTCTGGATTCCTGCCTACGCAGGAATGACAATAGAACTAACAATTTTCTACTAAACTAACCTTGATAAAATCGCCCCGGCGAGGCCGTGCCAGGGAGGGAGATTCATAAGAGGGAGGGACGGGCTTTGGAACTCTGAGTCTCTCCCTCTTATGCCCACCGCGGGTAGCGGAATACCATTGACTAAAAAAATTATTTATTATCTAATATAGTCTTTTTAATACTTTCTGTGGATAACTCGTGAACAAATTGCCTTTTTTACCCTAAAGCTAGCCATTTATCACCCTGATTTGACATGATTTTATATTGGTATCTAACCACCTTTTGGCTAACCTAAAATAAAAAATCACTATTCCTAATAAAACCAAGGCTTAATCCTTGACACGAACCTAATTTAAGAGTATTATCCGCTCATGTTTTATCGCCTTTTTCAGGCTTAAGAACGTTCCATTCCCATTTGGGGAGTGGTTTTTTTATTGTTTTTTGGACAAGCGAGAACTGGTTAGAACCGCTGCTGTCTTTTTCAAAAAATTGTTTTTCCTTTTAAAAAATGTTTTCTCAGATTGGCGCGTTTCTTAAAAACCAGCCAATCGCCTCTTCTAACCAATTTGTTAACCTCTTTGCCTATTATGCAACAACACCCGCTGACCGGGCGAACCTATTTTCGTCCGATCAAAGATTTACTGGCTTTGCCTAATTTAATTGAGGTGCAGCAAAACTCCTATCGCTGGTTTTTTCAAGAAGGTCTTCATGAACTTTTTGAAGAAATCAATCCGGTCCGCGACATTATCGGCCGCGATTTGGAATTATATTTTGCTGACTACACCTTAGACGAACCCAAGTTTGACGAAGAAACCACTCGGGCCAAAAATTTAACTTTTGAAGCGCCCTTGCACGTCAAAACCCGGCTGGTTAACAAAAAAACCGGTGAAATCAAAGAACAAGAAATTTTCCTGGGTGACTTTCCGGTAATGACTGACCGCGGCACCTTTATTATCAATGGTGTGGAACGGGCCGTAGTCTCCCAGTTAATTCGCAGTCCAGGTGTTTTCTTTGGCGCCGAAAGTTTTCGGGGCAAAAAATATTACACGGCTAAAATTATTCCTAACCGTGGGGCGTGGTTGGAATTAGAAACTGAACCCAGCAACGTTATCTACGTTAAAATTGATCGCAAAAGAAAAGTAGCTATTACTTCCTTATTGCGTGCTTTTGGCATAGCTTCTGATGAAGAGTTATTATCTATCTTTAAAGATATTGATACTCATCCGGAGATCCGCTACATCAAAAATACCACTACAAGCTCAACAAGCGCTTTGGCTTAGACCTACCTATTACTAAAGAAAACCGCGTCTTACTAAAAGAAGACTTGATTAGAATTGTTTCCGAGCTGATCCGCTTGAACAATTCCCAAGATGAACCGGATGATATTGACCACTTAGGTAACCGCCGCGTTAGAGCCGTGGGTGAATTGGTACAAAATAAATTCCGCGTTGGTTTGGCTCGGATGGAGCGCATTATCAAAGACCGGATGAGTACGCTGGATATTACCACTATTACTCCTAGCCAATTGATTAATGCCCGGCCGGTAATTGCTTCCATTAAAGAATTCTTTATGAGTTCCCAGTTGTCCCAATTCATGGACCAAACTGATCCGTTGGCTGAATTGGAACACAAGCGGAGATTATCAGCTATGGGTCCGGGCGGACTATCCCGGGAACGGGCTGGCTTTGAAGTTAGAGACGTGCACCGCACTCACTATGGCCGGATCTGCCCAATTGCCACCCCTGAAGGACCAAACATTGGTTTGGTGGGCCACTTGGCTTCTTATGCCCGCATCAATGAATACGGTTTTATTGAAACTCCTTACCGTAAAGTTATTCATGATCTGCCTAACAATCCAAAATTATTAATTAACCACGAAACTCGGGAAGACATTATTGATCCACAAACTAAAAAAGTTATTGTACCGGCCAACACTCTAATTACTACGGCCGTGGCCGAAAATTTAGCCAAACACCCGGTCGCTAACATTCCGGTTAGACCACTAGTCACTAATGACTTTATTTACTTAGATGCTTTTACCGAAGAGCGCGGCACTACCTCGCCGGCTACTGCCCAATTAACCGACGACAATCACTTTGTTAAAGAATTTACTGAAATGCGGGTTCATGGTAACCCGGCTTATGACCACGTTACTAAAATTGATTACATGGACGTGGCTCCTAACCAAATTATTTCCGTAGCTACTTCATTAATTCCATTTGTGGAACATGATGATGGGGAGTCGTAACCAAAGTTCAAGGCGATTTAATTGCCATTAAAGGCAAGGACGGTGAAACCCGGGAATACAAACTGGTTAAATTCCGTCGCTCCAATACTTCTACTTGTATTAACCAGCACCCCATTGTTTCTGTGGGCCAAACAGTTAAGGCCGGCCAAGTTATTTCTGACGGTGCCGCCATTGATAAAAATGAATTGGCTTTGGGCCGCAACCTAACCGTAGCTTTTATGTGTTGGGAAGGTGGTAACTATGAAGATGCTATTTTACTTAATCGCCGCTTAGTAGAAGACGATGCCCTAACTTCCATCCACATTGAAAACTATCAATTGGATATTCGGGATACCAAGCTGGGTCCGGAAGTTATTACTCAAGACATTCCTAATGTTAGTGAAGAAAAATTAAAAGATTTGGATGAAGACGGCATTGTGCGGATTGGCGCTCAAGTTAAAGCCGGCGATATTTTGGTTGGTAAAATCACACCCAAAGGTGAAACCGAATTAAGTGCTGAAGAAAAATTACTGCGCGCTATCTTTGGTGAAAAAGCCAAAGACGTTAGAGATACTTCCCTGTACCTGGAACATGGTTCTCATGGCCGAGTCATTGATATTAAAATTTTCTCTCGCGATAAAGGTGATAAGTTGGCCGCCGGCGTGATTAAGTCAGTCCAAGTGACGGTAGCTCAATTACGAAAAATCCAGGTTGGAGATAAATTAGCTGGCCGCCATGGTAACAAAGGTGTTATTTCCAGAATCGTAGCTCCAGAAGACATGCCTTTCCTACCAGACGGCACGCCAGTTGATATTGTCTTAAACCCCTTGGGTGTTGTTTCTCGGATGAACTTGGGACAGTTATTAGAAACCCACTTAGGTTTGGCCGCTAAAAAACTTGGTTACACTGTAGCCACGCCAGCCTTTGAAGGTGTTACCATTGAACAAATTAAAGCTGAATTAAAACGCGCCGGTTATCCGGAAGATGGCAAGCTCCAGTTAATTGATGGCCGAACCGGCAAGCCGTTCCAGAATAAAACCACGGTCGGCGCTATCTACATTCTTAAGCTCCACCACTTAGTGGAAGATAAAGTTCACCAACGATCTATTGGTCCTTACTCCTTAGTCACCCAGCAGCCTTTGGGCGGTAAAGCTCAGGGCGGCGGCCAGCGGTTTGGTGAAATGGAAGTCTGGGCTTTAGAAGCTTACGGCGCCGCTCATACCTTGCAGGAAATTCTGACCATTAAATCAGATGACGTGCCCGGCCGGTCTAAAACTTATGAATCCATTATTAAAGGTGAAGAAATTAACAAACTCAATATTCCAGAATCATTCAATGTCTTGATTAGAGAATTAAAGGGCTTGGCCTTGGATGTGGAGTTGTTAAGTGAAGACGAATTGGCGGCTGATAAAAAAGCCAAGGCCGCAGACAGTAAGGCAGAAAAAAAGGTCTCCAAGAAAGGAGAGTCAAAAAAATAGTTTATCGGAAACTTTCGATTAACTAATAACGACTGACGATTTATATGCCTACTCCATCCTCAACTAAAACAACTTTCATCAACGAAACTTCTACCCTCAATAACACCTTTTCCGCTATTCGGTTAACTGTGGCTTCACCGGAAGATATTCAAGCCTGGTCACACGGCGAAGTGGTTAAACCAGAAACCATCAACTATCGCACCCAAAAACCGGAAAAAGATGGTTTATTCTGTGAACGAATTTTTGGCCCTTCCAAAGACTGGGAATGTTATTGTGGTAAATACAAACGGATCCGCTACAAGGGCATTGTTTGTGATAAATGTGGCGTAGAAGTTACTAGAGCCCTGGTTCGCCGCGAACGCTTTGGCCACATTGATTTGGCCACGCCGGTTTCTCACATCTGGTTTCTTAGGGGCGTCCCTTCCAAGATTGGCCTACTCTTGAACTTATCTGTCCAAGATTTGGAAAAAGTTATTTACTTTGCTTCTTTCATTATTACTTATGTTAATGAAGAAGCTCGGGCCGACACTTTAGAACAAATTAAAAATGAATTAAAAACTAAGAGAAAAGCAATAGAACGTGATGCTGAACAAGGTGCTCAAATCTTAAATCAAGAACGAGCCAAACGGTTAGCCGAAAGCAAATCAGATAAAGATAAAGAAAAAATTGGCGCCGAACTCATTGAGCGGGAACAAATGTTAATTGCGGCCAAGACCGAAAAACTAGATCAATTAGATAAGGCTGCCGAAACCGCTAAAAAAGAACTAAAGGATCTGAAAGTTCTAGAAATCATTTCTGAAAGCACCTATCGTGATTTGTCTCTGAAATATGGTCATGTCTTTGAAGCGCAAATTGGCGCCGAAGCCATTCGCAAACTCTTAACCCAAATTGAACTTCATAAATTAAACCGGGCCTTAGCCGAAGAACTTAAGACGGCTATTCCTTCTAAGAAAAAGAAGTTAATCCGCCGCTCCAAACTGGTAAAGAATTTACTCATCAACAAAATTCGGCCAGAATGGATGATTCTAACCAACCTACCAGTAATTCCGCCGGATTTACGGCCAATGGTTGCTTTAGATGGTGGCCGCTTTGCGACCTCTGACCTTAATGATCTGTATCGCCGGATTATCAACCGCAACAACCGCTTAAAGAGATTAATTGAACTCAAAGCGCCAGAAGTTATTCAGCGCAATGAAAAACGGATGCTGCAAGAAGCGGTTGATGCTTTGTTTGACAACTCGGCTCGGCGCAGTAAAACCGTCACCGCCTCTACCGGCCAACGTCGTCAACTAAAAAGTATTGCCGACATGCTTAAAGGTAAGCAAGGCCGGTTCCGCCAGAACTTACTTGGTAAGCGCGTTGATTACTCTGGTCGGTCGGTCATTGTTATTGGTCCAACCCTACAGTTACACCAATGCGGTTTGCCAAAAACCATGGCTTTGGAATTATTCCGTCCCTTTGTTATTTCCCATTTGATTAAACAAGAAATTGTCCACAATGTCCGCTCGGCCAACCGTTATATTGAACAAGACCATCCGGAAGTTTGGGACATCTTGGAAGAAATCACTAAAAACTACCATGTCTTATTAAACCGCGCTCCCACTCTTCACCGTTTGGGCATCCAGGCCTTTCAACCAATTTTGATTGAAGGCAAGGCCATTAAAATTCACCCCATGGTTTGTTCAGCCTTCAACGCTGACTTTGACGGTGACCAAATGGCTGTCCACGTACCCTTAACTGAAGGCGCCAAAAAAGAAGCGGCTGAAATCATGCTCTCTACCAGAAACCTGTTAAAGCCGTCCTCTGGCGAACCAATTGTAGAAGCCAACCAAGATATTGTCTGGGGCTGCTACTACATTACTGATAAAGAACCGGGTCCAATAGCTAAAAATTTCAGCTCAGCGACGGTGGCTTTGTACGCTCACCAAATCGGTAAAATCAAACTGCAAACGCCAATCATGGTTCAGCTAGGTTCAGAACTATTAGAAACTACAGCTGGCCGAATTATCTTCAATGCCTTAATGCCGGAAGACTTTGGCTACATCAACCAAACTTTAGCCAAGAAAGATCTTCGCAAATTAATTGCCAGCGTTTTCCAACGGTATGGCCGGGAACGAACCGTGCAATTTTTGGATGATCTAAAAAATCTAGGCTTTAGAACCATTACTGATTCCGGTATGTCCTTTGGCATTGATGATATTCCAACCTTAGCCGAAAAAGGCAGTATCATTCACAAAGGTGATGCCTTGGTCACGGAAATCCAAAAACAGTACGAAGACGGCTTGTTAACTAAGCACGAGCGTTACATTCAAGTAATTGAAAACTGGACTACTATTAAGAATGAGATTTCCGAATTGTCTCAAAACAAATTTACCCGTAGCTCTTCCCTGTTCTCCATTGTTAATTCTGGTGCTCGTGGTACCTGGCAGCAGATGATTCAGGTCATGGGCATGAAAGGTTTGGTTAACAACCCTTCTGGTGAAATTATTGAATTGCCCATTAAAGCCTCTTTCCGGGAGGGACTAGATGTCTTGGAATATTTCATTGCTTCTCACGGTACTAGAAAAGGTTTGGCTGATACGGCTCTTAGAACCGCTTCCGCCGGTTACCTCACCCGTCGCTTAGTTGATATTGCCCAGGACATTATTATTACCGAAGATGACTGTGGCGACACTGATGGACTTATAATGACTAAGGAAGAAATGGTAATTGCTAATGAAACTGTTACCAGCTTAATTACCGGCCGAACCTTATTAGAGCCAATTATTGATCCGGCCACTAAAAAGGTAGTTATTCCGGCTAATAAAATCTTAACGGAAGAAGACGTTAAAAAGCTTGGCAAAGTTGAAGTTGATCACATCCACATGCGCTCGCTGTTAAGTTGCCGAACCATTAGAGGTGTTTGCCAAAAATGTTACGGCTTTGACTTGGCCTATAACCAGCCAGTCGCCCACGGCACTTCCGTTGGTATCATGGCCGCTCAAAGTATTGGCGAACCCGGCACTCAGCTGACTATGCGGACTTTCCATACTGGTGGTGTGGCCGGCGCTGACATTACCCAAGGTTTACCACGGGTAGAAGAATTGTTTGAAGTCCGTCCGCCTAAAAACCGAGCTATTACTTCAGAGGTTGCTGGTCAAATTATCATTGATAATACGAATAGCGGTGGTGTTAGAAACCAACGGTTAGTTAAGGTTCGTTACCAAGGCCGAATTGAAGAAGAGCACATTGTTAACGAAGATTATGACGTCATGATTGAAGATGGCGCCAAGGTGACCAAGGGCACGGTGCTGTTAACTCATACGGAAAATGAGAAAAAGAAAGTTCTGGCTGAAGCCGAAGGTATTGCCAAAGTTCAAGACGATAAAATTCAAATTATTACTGACGGCGTGGCGGAAAAAGAATTTATTATTCCGCCGGGCTATGCACTCTATGTTAAAAACGGTGACTTAATCAAAGCCGGCGACGCTTTAACTGAAGGCGCTTTGGATCTTCAAGAATTATTCGTGACTCAAGGAATTCTGGCTTGCCAAAAATATCTGATCCGAGAAGTTCAACGGATTTACGCTACTCAGGCCGGCAAATTAAACAGTAAGCACTTGGAATTGATTGTCCGCCAATTGTTCTCCCGCTTGTATATTAAAGACAGCGGCGACACTCCATTATTGCCAGGAGAAATTGTTACTCGCGCTCAATTCTTAGAAGAAAATGAAATTGCCGCCAAAACCGGTAAAGCCGGCGCTGATGGCAAGGTCATTCTCTTGGGCATTACCAAGGCCTCTCTAACTACTGACAGCTTCTTGTCCGCTGCTTCTTTCCAAGAAACAGCCCGGGTCTTAATTGATGCGGCGGTTTCTGGCCGGATTGATAAGCTCCGTGGGCTTAAAGAAAATGTCATTATCGGCCGCTTAATTCCGGCCGGCACTGGCTTTGGCATCAAAAAACCTGAGGCGGCTGCCATTGAAGAAGAATAAAATAAAAATAGTTTCTAAAACCCCTGAAATTGCCATGAACCGTAGAGCCACAAAATTTTGTGGCTCTACCTAGGTCGGCAATTTCAGGGGTTTTTGTTTGACAAAAAAACTTACTTACCCTTAAATATAACTAACTGACTTTTCCGCGACCTTAAGGAGGCTCCCGTGGATTGGCAAATGTATCGCTGGCTGATGGCGGGTCTAGCCATCTTCATCTTTCTGTTCTATGCCTGGATGATTGTCTACATTTGGTGGAAAAAACTTCATGGACCCTCCTTCTGTCAAACCAAGAGGGGGTCCAGTTTGCTACCAACATGTAGAAATGCTGGAAGTCGTTCGTCGGGCAATTATTTACTACGTGCTGGTTATGATCTTTCTGCTGGTAACCAGCGGTATCATTGCCCAAAAATTCATCACGTAAAACTCGCACCACAAGACAAGCCACCAGGCTTGTCTTGTCTTATGCCAGAGCTAAACCCTAACTTCTTGAACACCTTTTGTGTTCAGTTTGTAGCTTTATTTTTAAGAACAAAGATGGTAAAATAGGGTGGCCAAAAATACTAAACCAATGGAGAAAAAACAAAAAAATCAACCAGCCGAACTGACTCATTGGCAGATCAGCCCAGAAACCAAAAAAAGCATTACCATTATTGCTATTTTTGTTATTGCCTTCCTGGGAATTCTGTCTTTATTCAATCTAGCTGGCAATTTTGGACTCTATCTCAACCTATTATTAGCCAAAGCTTTTGGCTGGGGCAAAATCTTTTTCCCCTTTTGGTTAATGATCTTAGGCTGGTTACTGCTTAACCCCAAACGCTATCCGTTGCGAGGCATCAGCGTGGTGGGTTTTTTTATTTTCCTTTTGAGCTATTCTGGTTTATTCTCACTAGTCAGTTTTTGGCAAAATGGCGCTTTAATCTGGAACAATGCCTCTGGTGGCGGCTGGCTTGGTTTTATTTTAACTAATCCCTTGCTCCATCTCACCGGCCAATGGGCTAGCGCCATTATCTTAATCGGTCTATTTTTGATTTCTTTAATGGTAACTTTCAACACCAGTTTATTTAGTTTAATTTCTCGCCTGCACTGGTGGCCGTCCTTACAAGACTGGTGGAATAAAAAACAAGTTGAAAAATACAGCCGCAAACCATTGCCCGGCGAAGTTGCCGAAGAAAACTTAGATGCCAAACCAAATAAATCAAAATCGGCTTTTGCTGAAATAACCACGGACGAAGCTGAAACTCCGGAAACCGACGAAGCAAAAAAATCAAAAACTACCGACCATGATTCCAATGACTTAAAAATCACTAAGAGCAAAGCTAGTCGGCCAGTTAGTGTACCCTTGGATTTGTTAGACAGTAAAACTTATCAGCCAGTTAGCGGCAACATTAAGGCCAATATGGAAAAAATTAAAACCACTTTTGCCAATTTTGGCATTGAAGTGGAAATGGGCGAAGTTAATGTTGGCCCCACGGTTACTCAATACACGCTGCACCCGGCTGAAGGTGTTAAGCTTTCTCAAATTGTCGGTTTACAAAATGACTTGGCCTTAAGTTTGGCTGCTCACCCTTTACGCATTGAAGCACCAATTCCCGGCAAATCTTTAGTCGGCATTGAAGTGCCCAACCAAACCGTAGCTCTGGTTAAATTAAAAGAAATTTTGGCTTCCGAACAGTTTCAAGGCCGCAAAGGCAAACTCGCTTTAGCTTTGGGTAAAGATGTTTCCGGCCAAGCTTTTGTTACTGAATTAGACAAACTCCCCCACCTCTTAATTGCCGGCGCTACTGGTAGCGGCAAATCCGTTTGTATTAATGATATTATTGTCAGTTTGTTATACCAAAATAATCCAGAAGATTTAAAGTTGATTTTAGTTGATCCTAAACGGGTGGAGCTTTCTACTTATAATAACGTGCCCCATTTGTTAACTCCGGTTATTACCGAAGTAGATAAAACCGTTAATGCGCTCAAATGGGCAGTTAAAGAAATGGATGAGCGCTATAAATTTTTACAAGCCGTGGGTAAACGTAATATTTCCGCCTACAATCAATCGGTTCTAGTTAATCGCCTACCTTATGTGGTTATTATCATTGATGAATTAGCTGACTTAATGGCGGTAGCGGCCAAAGAAGTAGAGGCCTGTATTATCCGCTTGGCTCAAATGGCTCGGGCCATTGGCATTCACTTGATTGTGGCCACTCAGCGGCCTTCGGTTAATGTTATTACCGGCCTGATTAAAGCCAATATTACCAGCCGGATTGCTTTTGCCGTGGCTTCACAAATTGATTCTCGGACTATTTTGGATGTAGCTGGTGCTGAAAAATTACTTGGCAAAGGTGATATGTTATATTCGGCGGCCGAACTTTCTAAACCCAAACGGTTGCAAGGCGCTTTCATCAGCGACCAAGAAATTGAACGGGTGGCGGAATTTTGGAAAAACCAACAAGAGCCGGACTACCAAGACAATGTTACTGAACGGCAAACTGGCGTGGCTCTGGCCAGCGGCGAATCAAATGGCTTTGATAATGATGACGGCGGTGATGAACTTTTACCAGAAGCCAAAGAAATTGTGGTGCGCGCCGGCAAAGCTTCGGCCTCACTGCTCCAACGCCGGCTCAGAATCGGCTATTCCCGAGCTGCCCGCTTACTGGATATTTTAGAAGAGCAAGGCATTATTGGCCCAGGTGATGGCGCTAAACCCAGAGAAGTCATGATTAACGAAGGTGGTAATAATAATTTAAACAGCATTCACGAAGCCCCGCTTAAAGAATACGAGGAAAGCTCTGATAATAATTCAGATGAGATTGAACCACTCTAAAATCTATGACTAGTTTTATTACTAAAACTTTAAACACACCCTTTACCTTGCCGGAGTTGCTGCAAAAATCCCGGACTAATTTACAGTGGTCACTTGGCGAAGCCGCCGAGCGCAGTAGTGTGCCAGAAAAATATCTCCGCATCTTAGAAGCCGGGGCCTATCACCTGTTGCCCGGAGAAATTTACGCCAAATCATTTTTAAAAAAATACGCTGACTGCCTCAAACTTCAAACCAAGGTAATTATTAAAATGTACCAAGCAGAAAAGGCCACTCAATTGTCTTTACCGGCTTTTCTTCCGCCCCAGCCGCTGGCTAAAAAAATCTTTACTTTTTCACCACGTTTCTTTACTGCTGCTAGCTTAACCCTGGGCATTATGGCTTGCTTAACCTATATTGGCTGGCAATTGGCGGCTACTTATCGCTCGCCCAATCTTGCCATTTCCTATCCACAAAATAACCTAATTACCGTCGCCCACCAAATTATGGTAACCGGGTTTACTGAACCAGAAATTGTTCTGCAAATCAACCATGAACGGATTCTTTTAGCACCCGACGGCTCCTTTAATCAACCCGTAGATTTGCAAGAAGGGCTTAATCAAATTACAATAGAAGCAAAGAAAAAACATAGCCAGCCAACTAGCGTTGATTTATCGGTTTTCCGCCAAGCCGAGGCCGCCACTAAGCCCGAGCCGCCTAGCCCTCATTCCTAAAATAAAAAAACAATTTGTGTTATTCCAAGTGGAGCTGACAAGCCCAAAAGTTTGAAGGCTTCACTCGAAATCACATAACCCCAAGCTCAGAACTCGGGGAACAAAGAGTCTTACTTTATTAATAAGGTACATATTTATGCCAAAAACAAGTGCCAAACTTGAGGTCAAATCAGAAATCCAGACCAACAAAAACAAAGCTACCCTGCAAGCCATTGATCAAATCCGCGCCCAGTTCGGCGAAGGCTCAATTATGAGGCTCGGCGAAACCAAAACCATGAAAGTGGAGGCGGTTTCTTCTGGTTCGCTCTCGCTAGATATTGCCCTGGGCGTAGGCGGCTATCCGCGCGGTCGGGTTATTGAAGTTTATGGCCCAGAATCATCCGGTAAAACCACCTTAACCTTGCATGCCATTGCTGAAGTCCAAAAACTGGGCGGCACAGCTGCTTTTGTGGATGCCGAACATGCCCTAGACCCAGAATATGCCAAAAAACTAGGCGTTAATGTAGATGAACTTTTAATTTCTCAACCGGATTTTGGCGAACAAGCTTTAGAAATTGTGGAAACCCTGGTTCGCTCCAATGGCGTAGACATTGTAGTAATAGACTCAGTGGCCGCTCTGGTACCCAAAGCGGAAATTGAAGGTGAAATGGGTGATTCCCATATGGGACTGCAAGCCAGATTAATGAGCCAAGCTTTGCGCAAACTGGCCGGTATTACTGCTAAAAGCAAAACCATTGTTATTTTTATCAACCAAATCCGGATGAAGATTGGCGTCTTCTTTGGTAATCCAGAAACCACTACCGGCGGCAATGCTTTAAAATTCTATTCTTCCCTGCGTATTGAAGTTAGGCGAGCCGAACAGTTAAAATTAGGCGACGCTATTGTGGGCAACCGGGTCAAAGCTAAAGTAGTTAAAAATAAAGTGGCCCCGCCTTTTATGGCTTGCGAATTTGATATTATGTATAACGAAGGTATTTCCAAAAGTGGCGATGCCTTGGATGCCGGAGTAAACTTTGGCGCCATTGAAAAAAACGGCAACACCTATGCCTTTGAAGAAACCAAGTTGGGCGTGGGCCGGGAAAACGCCAAAGAATTTCTAAAAGCCAATCCGGAAATCATTCAAAAAATCCGCCAGGTTGTTTGGCAAAAAGTTCAAGATAAAAAGACAGCAACAAAATAATAACTATCCCAGTGGGCCCTTGATAAATTCAAGGGCCTGCTTTAATTTATCCCCTGGAATTGCCGAGCAGGGCTCGGCTCTGGCCTTTGGCCAGATTCCAGGGTATAAACTGGAAAAAAGGCCATAATCTGCTACAATACCTACATTATGAGTTCAACTGTTGCCATTGCTAGAACCACCCTAATTCAAATTATCGGCAAAGCCCTGGCCGTGCTTTTAGGCGTAGCCACCATTTCTATTATCATGCGCTACCTGGGCCAAACTGGCTTTGGCTACTTTACTACAGCACTGGCTTTTATGACCATGGCCGCAACCATGGCTGACTTAGGCTTATCTGTTGTCGCTTTACGAGAACTGTCCGCCAACCCCGAACAAGAACAAAAAACTTTTAATAATGTTTTTACTTTGCGGTTATTTTCCTCGTTGCTCGTTTTAATTTTAGCTTGCCTGCTAATTTTATTTTTTCCTTACCAACCCATTGTTAAACTAGCCGCCCTGATTGTTTCTTTCAGTTTTCTATTTAATTCTTTAGTCCAAGTTTTAACCACTTTGTTTCAAAAATATTTACGCATGGGCATGGTGGTGGTGGCGGAAAATCTGGGCCGGATTATTACCTTAATTTGGACTTTGGCCATTATTCAAACTAATGGCAATTTACTCTGGATCATTACCGGCTCAGTCATCAACTCGGCCATTTTTTGTTTAATCCTGTTTTTAGCCAGCCATAAATTCGTCCACTTTGCTTTTAGCTTTGACCCTGCGGTTTGGACAAAAATTTGGCACAAAACTTGGCCGCTCGCCCTCACCATTGTCTTTAACATGGTTTACTTTAGAGCCGATACCATTATCCTGTCTATTTACTGGCCAGCCAATTATGTTGGTTTGTACGGCGCACCTTACCGCATTCTGGAGCTTCTCGCTACCTTTCCTCATATGTTCTTGGGCTTAGTTGTTCCCCTGCTGACTACGGCTTGGCTAACTGACCGCGCCAAATTTCTTTCCCACACCCAAAAAGTTTGGGATTTTTTCCTACTCATCACCCTGCCCCTGATCATCCTGGGTCAAGTTTTGTCTGTACCCATCATGCTTTTATTAGGCGGCT
The DNA here is from genome assembly GCA_026396635.1 of Candidatus Komeilibacteria bacterium. GTDB lineage: Bacteria > Patescibacteriota > Patescibacteriia > UBA1558 > JAPLWL01 > JAPLWL01. Next base: position 17,326 of record JAPLWL010000007.1, read on the forward strand.
CAACTTTTTTGGCTTCAGCTCCAATTTTAAGAATTTTGGTTTGGCCCACGGCTTTCATTTTCTTGTCAGCCTTATTTAATTATTTAGTAGTCATTACCGAGCAGCAGAAAAAAATGATTGCCTGGTATGCCACTTCAGCCGTCCTGGCTTTTGGCAGTTACCTGATCTTTATCCCGCGTTTCCATTATTGGGCGGCGGCGCTGATCACTTTATTTATTGAACTACTAATGTTGATTGGCACCATGCGTATTTATCACCAAACCGCCGGACATCTGCCTAATTTTAAAAATGGTAGAAACTATTTATTGGCCTCGGTAATGAGCGCCATGCTAGTTTTACCCTTCTTAAGCCAACCTTACGCGGCTTTAATTATTGCTCCACTGGCTTACACGGCCATCCTCTTGCTCTTTAACTGGATGGATTGGAATTTAATAAAAAATATTTTGACCAAAAAATCATGATTATTATAATTATTCTGGCTTGGCTATTATTTTTAATCTTGGCTTGGGAAAATACTTTTTTGGCCGCCAGGTTAACTTTATTACTACTGCCAACTTACTTAATTCGCTTGGCTATTTTCCAATTCCCAATTAATTTTTTAAGTGGTCTGATTTGGATTTTATTTATTGTTTGGCTTATTAAATCCATTACTCAAAAACAAATTACCTTTTCTATTTTTCACCGACTCAACAATGCTCAAACAATTTGGCCAAAACCTTTAAAACTGCCAGTAATTTTATTTTTACTAGCGGCCATTATTTCCTTGTTTATTGCCCCCAGCTTACTTGGTTCTATTGGCATTTTCAAAGCTTACATTATTGAATCTTTACTGCTTATTTCTGTTCTAATTTCTCTAATAAAAACCAAGGCCGATTGGCTTAAATTACTAACCCCCCTAGGCTGGCTGATTATTATCATGGGCATCCTGGGCATAGCCCAACGCTTAACTGGCTGGTTTGTGCCAGTTAATTATTTACCACCCAATGATTTTAGAACCACCCTCTTCTTTGGCTATCCCAATGCTGGCCCATTATTTATTGCTCCACTCCTCCCAATATTCTTAGGTTTATTCTGGCACAATTTAAAAGAACAATCATTTAATAAACAATTTTTCTTTTATTTAGCCACCATTGCTTTAGGAATTATTGCCATTATTTTAGCCAAGTCTGATGGCGCCATAATTGGTCTACTAGTTGGCTTAATTATTTTTTTCTTACTGGCCGGCAAAAAAACCGCTATCATCACGGGCATCATTATTGTCTTAGGCGTGGTAAGTTTTTTCTTTATTATTCCGGCCAATTTTCAATCACTAATCACCAATAACTTATTATTTAAAAACTGGTCTGGCCAAGTGCGGCTCTACCAATGGCAAGAAACCCTAGGCATGTTAAAAGATCATCCGGTCTTGGGCGTGGGTTTGGATAATTATCAAACTGCTTTTACGCCTTACCAAAAAACCACCGGCATTGAAATTTTTAAATATCCGCACAATATCTTTTTAAATTTTTGGTCTGAATTAGGATTATTAGGATTAATTTCTGTGCTCTGGTTAATTATCTCTTTTTTCAAAACTACCTTACTCTCAATTTTTAATAACCCTAACCGGCTCATCTATTTAGGCTTACTAGCCGGGTTTATTACCTTGTTAATCCATGGTTTGGTTGATGTGCCATTTTTTAAAAATGATTTAGCCGTGCTTTGGTGGTTAATTATTATTTCGCCGTTCATTCTGAACCGAAAATCCTAATGAATGATTGGGCGGCGTTTGGCCTACCTATAAAAATATAATTTCCCGGTAGAGACGATTCATGAATCGTCTCTACAACGTTTGCCGATTTAATAATGATAATTGCCATTGCCAATTGGCCAAACGCCACCACCTTGTATAAAATCCGAGAATATATTATAAATAATCCATTGAACTGGGCCAATGACCCAGAAAACCAACAAATGGAGGCGTGCTAGAGTGGTTGAATAGGACAGTCTCGAAAACTGTTGTGCCTGAAAGGGCACCGAAGGTTCGAATCCTTCCGCCTCCGCCAAAATAACTTAATAACAGACATGATTAAACTTACAATTGAAGATGATGAAGAAATTCTTAAACGCTATGGTTTAGTAACAGCACTATATAGTTCAATCGACTATCTTCTGGAAGAGTTTATAAGACTAGAGGGTGGCCTACATAAAGCTAATAAAGAAATTGTTAATTTACTTTTAGACAAAAAAACTCTTGGAACTAAAATAGACCTAGCTAATAAACTAATTATCGATGCGGAATTGAAAAATAAAATGGAGCTAGGCTTAAAGGATAGAAACATTCTCACCCACGGCGTCAGTGTAGATCAAGGGGGTAATAAATTTTTAATGACAAAAGGTGGATACCATCCTCTTACTACGTCTGAACTAGATAAAATGATCGCCAGAGCCAGAGAGCTAGGCGAAGGCATAATAAAAGAGATACAAAAAAGACACCAACTTACTACTCTTAGTAATTAACCAAATTACTAAATTTTATGTCCGTTCGCATCACCTATTTTGTCCACGGCACTACCACGGACAATGAAAAAGATATTTCATCCGGTTGGTCTGACGCTAAACTTTCAGAATTAGGCATCAAACAAGCCATTCAACTTAAAGACCAAATCAAAGATAAAAAATTTGATGTGGTGTTTTGTTCTGATCTAAAACGAGCTACTGACTCCGCCAACCTGACTTTTAAAGGCATTGCGCCGATTATTCAAGATCCCAGATTACGGGAATGTAATTATGGCCTGTATAACGGGCAAGCTTCAAATATTGTTGAACCGCTCCAGGAAAAAACTATTAACGAAAGGTTTCCCAGTGGCGAAAGCTATGAAGATGTTAAAACTCGCCTGACCAGCTTTCTTAATTTTCTCAAACAAAACTATGATGGAAAAAAGATTGCCATCGTTGCCCACAAAGCGCCGCAATTAGCTTTAGATGTTTTATTAAAAAATAAAACCTGGGAACAAGCTTTTACAGAAGATTGGCGAAAAACCAAGGCTTGGCAGCCGGGCTGGGAATATGAATTAAAATAATAGCTATAAATCAAACTATTCATACTCTCTTCCGTCGCCTGACCATCTTAATTTATCCTTCCTTGTAACCACCTACTAAAAACGGTATACTCTTAGTATTATTCTTAACCTTTATTTATGTTAAAAAAACTTTTGCCAATTATTAAAAGTTGGCTGCCCCTAGCCTTTGCCCTGACGGTTATCTGCGGCTTGATTTATGGCACTGTTCAGCAGAACTACCGCCAAAACGCCAATGATCCGCAAATTCAAATGGTGGAAGACATTATTGACGCGCTTAACACTGGCTTGCAGCCGCAAAATCTTAATAGTCCAGTTCAGTTAGACATGGCCAAAACCCTATCACCATTCATGATCATCTATGATGCCACTGGCACGCCAATTATTTCTTCCGGCTACTTAAATAAACAAATTCCTACTTTGCCAGCTGGCGTTTTGGATTATGCCAAAGTTCACGGCCAACATCGCTTAACTTGGCAACCTCGGCCCGATGTCCGGGTGGCCGCTGTTATTCAACCTTACCAAACTCAGCCTTCAGAGCAATTAAAAGATGGCCAGGCCGGTTTTGTGCTGGCCGCCAAATCCTTACGTGATGTAGAAAAAAATGAAAGTCAAACTCTCTGCCTGGCATTAGTTGGCTGGGCTATTTCTCTACTAGGCAGCTTATTGATTATGATCTTGCTCAACTGGCAATCAATTAAGCCAAAACCTGAAATTGATTTGCCAGAAGAACCAATTACCCTTTAATTAAAAACTTGGCTTGAAATAGGATAAATAATTCTCTCATCCTTGACAACATCTACAAAATACGCTATAATGCATCTATTGTAAGTTTTCCTGCCAAATCTATTCGTTTCTAAAGCCGTGTGCTTTAAAGAAGAGGAAAAAATAGGCGGAAAAAAGTTAGGTCGCCTTACAAGTATTATTAAGTGTAAACACACCCACATGGCTAAGAAATTGTATATTGGCGGGTTGTCCTACAACACCACTCAAGATGGTTTGCAGGAAGCTTTCGCCCAGTGCGGGACTGTTACCTCGGCTACTATCATCACTGATAAAATGTCTGGTCGGTCCAAAGGTTTTGGCTTCGTCGAAATGAGTTCTGACGAAGAAGCTAACTCCGCCATTGAGATGTGGAACGGTAAAGAGTTAGATGGCCGCACCCTAACGGTTAACGAAGCTCGCCCCTTAGAAGATCGCCCCCGAACTGGTGGTGGTTTTTCCAGAGGCGGTGGTTTCGGTGGCCGCAGTGCTGGTGGTCGTGACTCTGACCGAGGTCCACGTCAGAATCGTTGGTAATCTTTTTTAAGATATAGAAGCTCCCGGGTAAAACCGGGAGTTTTTAGTTTCTCTAAATATTGCTATAAATTAAAAAATTTTGTATTCCTACCGGCCTCAGAAAAATATCGTCAAAAAGCCTTAAAATAAAGACCTTTGACAAAAATAAAAATTTCTGGTATCATCAAGCCCAATCCTATGAATAACCTAAGAAATGTCGCTATTATCGCCCACGTTGACCATGGTAAAACCACCCTGGTTGATGCTTTGTTGCGTCAATCCAAAACCAAGCTAAACAAAGAAGAGGCAGCCTCTGATTTGATTATGGACTCCAATGATTTGGAACGGGAGCGTGGCATTACTATTTTTTCCAAAAATGCTTCAGTCATCTGGCAGGATACCAAAATCAACATTATTGATACTCCGGGCCACGCTGATTTTGGCGGT
>JAPLWL010000007.1:22197-24597 GCA_026396635.1 Candidatus Komeilibacteria bacterium
CCATGAAATTAAAAATTATCGTGGTGGTTAATAAAGTTGATAAGCCCGATGCTAATCCGCAAAAAGCTTTAAATAAAACTTTTGATTTATTTTTAGAACTAGGTGCCGACGATGCCACCGCTGATTTTCCTATTGTCTATGCGGCGGCCAAATTAGGTTTAGCCGGCTTAGAACCAGATTTAGATAAAATGACGGATATTGCTCCAATTTTTGAAACCATTTTAAAAAACGTTCCGCCGCCACACGGCGATATTAATAAGCCTTTGCAAATGCTAATCACCTCCATTACCTATGACAATTTCAAGGGTCGGATCGCGATTGGCAAAATCCATAATGGCAAAATGTTGGCCAACCAAGATATTCGACTACTGGATCGTGATGGCTTAAATAAAAAATATCGGCTGACTTCATTATTGGCTTTTAGCGGACTAGAAAGAATTGAAACTCCAACAGCCGAGTCCGGCGACATTGTGGCTATTTCTGGAATTGCCGAAGCCATGATCGGCGAAACCATTGCCGACCTTGATAATCCAGTTGCTTTGCCCTTACTATCCATTGAAGAACCAACAGTTAAAATGACTTTTTTGGTTAATGATTCTCCGTTTGCTGGACAAGAAGGCCAATACACTACTTCTCGGCAAATTCGGGAACGGTTAATGAAAGAGCTGGAAACTGACATGGCTCTTAAAGTAGAAGATGCCGAAAGCGGTGGTTGGGTAGTTTCTGGCCGCGGCGAACTGCACTTAGCTATTTTAATTGAGCGGTTGCGTCGGGAAGGTTATGAACTGCAAGTTTCTCGGCCCCAGGTTATTGTCAAAGAAATTAACGGCAAAAAATTAGTGCCATTTGAACAAGCCTTAGTGGAAGTACCAGAAGTTCACTCCGGCATTGTTATTCAAAAATTAGGCAGTCGCAACGGCCAGCTCATGGATTTGCATACGGAAAACAACATTGCTTTTCTGGAGTTTATTGTGCCAACCCGCGGTTTATTTGGCTACCGCAGTGAATTTTTAACCGACACTAAGGGCTTGGGAATTTTACATACCAACTTTGCGGAATATCGTCCAGATTCTACTAACTGGCGCGAACGTGATCGCGGCTCATTAGTAGCCCATGAAAATGGTACCACTAATATGTACGGCCTCTTAAACATTCAGGAACGCGGCACGCTCTTTTTAGGGCCAAGCATTGATGTTTATAAAGGCCAGATAGTTGGACAAAATGCCCGGTCCGAAGATATGCGGGTCAACGTTTGCAAAGCCAAAGAACTTTCTAACATGCGTTCCAAAGGCGATGGCGTCACCAGACATTTTGACACTCCGCATACCATGGGCTTGGAAGATGCCTTGGAATATATCAGCGACGACGAATTAGTAGAAATTACTCCAAAAAATATTCGGATTAGAAAAATTATTTTGGATGAACAAGTTGCCCGGCGGCAAAAACTCGGCATCAAAAACTAATACTAGTGATTAGTTACTAGTTATTAGTCATTAATAATTATTCGTTAATTATTGCGATCTAATCGCTCTTGCCGTATAATAATTCCATGTCTATTTTTTTACTTATCTTAGCCTACGCCACTATTGGCGTTTTATTTTTTATCATTATTGTTGGCTTATTTTGGGAAAAAAGCTTGTTATTAACCAAGGCACCTTTTATCCCTATTCCCAAAGATGTTTTAAATAACATTTCCTTACAATTAAAATTGCAGCCCGATTCTATTGTCTATGATCTGGGCTGCGGCGATGGCCGAGTTTTGGAAGCTTGTTTAAAGCTTCAACCTCAGGCCAAATACATTGGCATTGAAAAAGAAATTGTTCCCTACTGCTTGGCCTGGTGGCGCCTACGAAAATTTATTAAAACCGGCCACTGCCAAATCATTCACCAAAATTTTTTTAAAATCAATCTCACTCCAGCTACTTGTATTTTTACCTATCTCTTTCCCCAACTCATGGATGATTTGCTACCGAAATTTCAAGCCGAACTTCAGCCTAAAACTCGTCTGGTTTCTTGCGACTTTTTGTTCAGTAATAAGCTTAGTCTAGAAACTATTGACCTTAAACGCTCACCTCATTCTTTGGGCAAACGGCTTCATATTTACGAATTTTAACCTAATTATCAACCCAATCAACAAACTAACTCGGCTTAGGAAGTAAATCCTAGCTTTTTTTAGATTATTTGTGGTATAATATGAACATTCTATGACCAAAATTACCAAAGCTATTATCCCAGTTGCTGGTTTTGGCACTCGTTTCCTACCAGTTACCAAGGCCCAACCTAAAGAAATGCTGCCCGTCTTAGACAAGCCCACTATTCAGTACGTGGTTGAAGAAGCAGTCGCCTCGGGCATTACTGATATTATTATTGTTACCAGCTGGAACAAGCGAGCCATTGAAG
>JAPLWL010000075.1:0-2550 GCA_026396635.1 Candidatus Komeilibacteria bacterium
ATAAGCCATTTAAAGTTAAGACTAGCCTAGAAGAATTTATTGCCGAGTGTATAATTATTGCTTCTGGAGCATCAGCTAGAAAGTTGGGCTTGCCTAATGAGGACGAGTATATTGGCCGTGGCTTACATACCTGCGCTACTTGTGACGGAGCTTTTTATAGAGGTAAAAATGTAGCCATAGTTGGCGGTGGTGATGCAGCCATGGAAGAGGCCATGTTTTTGACTAAATTTGCTGAAAAAGTTCAGATTATTCATAGAAAAGACATCTTGGCTGCCAGTATTCCTATGCAAGAAAGGGTTAAAAATAACCCTAAAATTGAGTTTATTTGGAATACTGAAGTAGTTGAATTAGTTGGTGAAAATAGAAAATTAGATCACATAAAGATAAAGAACGTAGTTAGTCAGGAAGTCTCCGGCTTAAAAATAGATGGACTGTTTTTGGCCATTGGACATATTCCTAACACCAAGGCCTTTAAAGATCAGCTAGAATTAGATCAGAAGGATTATATAAAAGTAAGTGATTTCACCAAATCCAGCGTCGAAGGAGTTTTTGTAGCTGGTGATGTTTGGGACTGGCGTTATCGTCAAGCCATTACTGCCTCAGGCTTGGGTTGTATGGCGGCTTTAGATGCAGAAAAGTATTTATCCAGCACTTTTTTGGAAGCAAAAAAGTAAGGATTAAAAATAAAAGTTTAAAAGTGCTGGATTTAGCCCATAAATAAAAATATAAAAAATTTAAAGCTGGTTTTAGAGCCGGCTTTTTTGATAGAAAAATAGTTTTACAATTGTTCCACGCGGAACATTTTGTTTTGTATTTCATAATAATCTTTTATTTATAATATCTTTTAGTGTCGTAAAAGATATAGATTATAAAATAGAGTATAAATAGGTGATAATTGATTTGATAAAAAAGTATGCTATAATACCTCTTGCAATAGTTAGTAATGTTTAATTTAAATTTAATAATATAATATGTCAGAAATTATTTTTACTGATCAAAATTTTGAGCAAGAGGTTTTTAAAAATCCTGGCGTGGCCTTAGTAGATTTTTATGCCAGCTGGTGCGGTCCATGTAAAATTCAAGGCCCAATTGTTGAACAGTTGGCAGTTGAATATGTTGGTAAAGCCAAAATTGGTAAATTGGATGTAGATGCCAATAATCAAATTGCTTCGCAGTTTCAGGTGATGAGCATCCCCACCATAATTATTTTCAAGAATGGTCAGCCCAAAGAGCGGTTGGTGGGTTTGCAGGCCACTGAAAAATTGCGAGCCAAGCTGGATGAATTATTATAAAATAAAAATTAAGCATGTCTGAAAAACAAGTTAATTATTTAGTTTTATTAGGCGCTTGTTTAACCTTTTTAGCCTGGTGGTTTCGCATCTTCTAAAAAATTATGAGGTCGTGGTGATCGGCGGTGGGGCGGCTGGTCTGTCAGCCGCTTTGTATTCGGCGCGGCGCGGTTTAACCACAATTTTAATTTCTCCGGAAATTGGCGGCCAAGCCGGCACGACTTTTGAAATAGAAAATTATCCGGGCCGGGGTTTTGTTACTGGACCGGAATTGATGATGGATTTTAAATTGCAGGCCGAAGCATCCGGCACAGAATTTTTATTGACGGAAGCAGTTGGTTTAGAAAAAATTGACCAACAATTTCTGGTTAAAACTCCAACAGAAAATATTCCGGCCGTGGCCGTGATTTTAGCTTTTGGTTTAACGCCCAGAAAATTAAATTTGCCCGAAGAAAATAATTTTTTAAATAAAGGCCTATCCTATTGTGCTACTTGTGATGGGCCATTGTTTAAAAATAAAATCGTGGCGGTAATTGGTGGCGGACCGGCTGGTTTGGAAGCGGCTGAATATTTGGGTCGGTTGGCAGCTAAAGTTTATTTAATTGCCCGAGCTGATAAATTAACCGGCGAAGAAGTAATTAAAGAAAAAATTACTGCTAATTCAAAAATAGAAATTATTTATCAGACCGAGATTAAGCAGATCATTGGAGAGGGCCAGGTGGAACAAATTGTTATTAGTAAAAAAGTAGGGGAGCAAATTGAGGAGCAAGTATTGAAAGTTAATGGGGTGTTTGTTAAAGTTGGATATTTAGCCAATAGTACTTGGCTGCCAGACTTTATTGCTCGCGATGAAAAGGGCCAAATTATTACTAATAAAGATACAGAAACAAATTGTCCGGGTGTGTTTGCGGCTGGTGATATTACGGATATTGATTATAAGCAGATTGTAATTTCAGCTGGCGAAGGCGCTAAGGCCGCCTTACGGGCTTATCAATATATTCAAAAGACTCCTAGACTGGGAACTGATTGGGGCAAAAAGTAACTATAAATATGGTAAATAATTTAAACAGCTTTAGGGCTGTTTTTTAGTTAAGATGCTTGACGATATTGTCTGTTTGGACTATATTAATGTGTTGAATTGTTCGTTGGTACAGGCAAGGCCGCCCCCTATAAAGTGGCAGCAATAGTAAGTAAATAGGCAGAGGAATGAAAATATTTTGGACAGTGTTGGCAATCGTTTGTGTTATAGCGGTTGCCGGAG
>JAPLWL010000075.1:2619-22848 GCA_026396635.1 Candidatus Komeilibacteria bacterium
TCGAGGGTGACTATTACGATGGACCGCAGGGGCTTTTGGAATTGTTGGCCGCTATGGCAACCGGTGCTGTTTTCGTGGGATTTTTTCTCAAGGGGACGGGTGCTTTAATTGCTCATATGGGTGGAGCGATTCTGATCATGATTTTTGCTAATCTGGTTGGTGTTGATCCAATGGCCAATGCCACCATTGCTCTTGCTTGTATGGCTGGTGCCGGTATCTTCGTGTTGAAGAGCAAGAGCGGCAACAAGTTGTTGTTTCCTTGGCTCTTGTATTCTGCAAGATTCTGCATAGCCGTGGGCATGGTGGCTATCATGTCGGTGGGCTGGTAACAGTCATTCAAGGCTCATAACACTACCACGGAAGTGTTCAAACACGTCGCCTCAGGTCACACATCACGGGAAGTCCCGGGCAGAGCTTTTGCCTGGGACTTTTCATTTTAAAAAGTTTAAATGTTTTGAGATGAGTCATTGACCAGATGTAGGTTTTGTGGTAATTTGATTTGTTTAATAGACGTGGTTCCTTACCATCAAACATAGAGAGAAGAAAGACATGGGTATATTTTTACCCTCCGGCAAGGCCTTTGCCTGGCTAGGCAGAGCGCTGTCAGTGGTAGTGATTATTACTGCCACGGTCCAACTAACCTTGTTGGTTAATAGAACCAAAGACATCTACGGCAAGTCTCGGTTTTTATCAACTGACAAACTATTGATCACCGCCAACGACATTGAGGCGGTGTATGATGATCCTGGCAACATGGTTGATTATAACCTTCGCCTAATAGCTTCTGGCTTGGGCAAGGTTTGGCCAGGGGCTAATGCGCAGATTCGGTTTTGCCCTAGGGCGCAGGCTAAGAGTGAAGCGCTTATTAATTGGCAAGACCAGACCGCGGCGGCGATTACTTTTGTGTATGACACTTTGTCATACTTGGGGTCGGATGCCTCGCGACATTTGCAGAAGAAAATCATCGGCCTTCAATTCAATCCGAGTTTTCTGGAGGCAGTTAGGCAACGGGGCGGGCGGCAAGCCGAAGCACCAATAACGGTTGCCAACCAATTGTTTAGCCAAGCTATCCAGTTTGACGGCTACACCAATGAAGAAGATAGTTTGCGGCGAGCGGACCAGAGCCAGGGTCAAGTGGCTTACAACAAGATTGAAATGGAAATGTTGCGTTCGTTTGTTGGCATTCATTATCTGCTTCTAGGAGTGGTCTTGGGCGCTGATTCTCTAAATCATCACCTGGACTACGAAGAGCGATATGATTTGCGTTGCCAGCGCGACGGCATTCCTGGAAATTGGATGTTGGCTTATTCCTTGTATTTTAGAGATCATCATCGCGCTGATCTCCAAAGAAAAAATACTTGGTATAAGATTGATTTTCTGATTTTTACCCTGCTGCTGGGTCTGTTCATTTTTCGATTCTTCCGGCCTGGCTTGTACGAAATAATTTCAGCAGAATTCAAAGTGGCTGGAGTTGGGCTAAGTTGGCCAATCTTAGGTTGGTTGATGCTAGCCAATTTGAGTTTTGTGGTGTTGCCGTTAAAAGCAAAATCCACTCGGCAAAAAATTCAGGCGGCTTGTCAGAAGATCAGAGACATTCAATGGTCTCAGGTTTTAACCCAGCAGGCCGACAAACTCTGGGAGCAGTTGAGGCCACATGTGGTTGGTGAAGAATTGCAGCGCCTAAAAGCCAATCACCGCATTGCTTCTGGCCAAACCAATAGCCTGGTTCCTTTGCCTACTCGTCAGCAGCACTTGTTTGCCTTGCTGGACGCCTGGCAAAGGATTAGAGAGGGGTTGGCTAAAGAGGCGGCGACCATTGGTCAACCAGTTAAATTGGTTGAGCCGTTGATAGCTGGAAAACCCACTGTCCAAGTGCCAAGTCTTCGCAAGGCGGCTGAAGCCAGAATCTTAAGCTTGTTGCCTTTGGGTGCACGTTTGAATCTGGCCGAATTGCCTTCGCCCTGCTTAGAGAGACTGACTTTGGCCTTGTTGGTTTTACCTCAGTTGCATTCACAGGCCATTGAATATCTGCTTCGGCAAAATGATTTAAGGGGCTTGCTCAGTCCCGGCTCCAGATTTACCAAAGCAGTCTTGACCGGCGACGTTTTGACGATTGAGTCTATTCTTAAATTGCCGGTGCCCAAGTTGTCCAGCCAATCAGTAAGTGCCAAAAATTTCCCCCATCTTTTGCAGGGCTGCAAGATCGTGGTCATTGGCGGGGGACTAATGGCCAAAGAAAATCAACTGAGATCGGCGTTGGCTGAGTTGGACGCTTTGGAAGTCAAGTTCGTCAATCCGTTTGAGAGTTTAGGCAAGGCTCTTGATAGTAGCAGCGATGCCGGACCAAACACGCTATTCCTGCACTTTGTGGCCCAGACTAACCACAAAGTGACATTCTCTCTTCAATCGCACAGTCGCCGGGTTATCCATTTTTCGTACACCAGTCCACACCGCTTCCAAGCGGAAATCATTGTGGGTCGGCTGCGTTTGGGTTAACCGCTACATCAACCTTAAAGGGACAAGTTGTCACGCACCGAGACTTGTCCCTTTAAAATTTGAAATAATTTTTTTAAAAATACTTTAACTAGATATTTTTGCCTTCTTAATAATTTTAATCACTCCCTGGTTGGCATTAACTTCAATCAAATCGCCATTTTTTAAAACTTTAGTTGCCAATACGGTTCCAACAATACAAGGTTTTCCCATTTCTCTACTAATAATCGCTGCATGGCTTAATAGGCCGCCTTGATTGGTAATAATGGCCGCCGCTTTTTTACATAAGATCATTAAATCAGGGTTGGTGCTTTGGGCAACCAAAATGTCGCCGGCTTTCATTTTTTTGGCAACTTTTTCAGCTTCTTTTCTATCAAGCATGGGGGCAATAATTACCTTGCCTCTAACTAGCCCGCCGCTGACCGGTATACCCGTTATTTCTTTGGCTGCTTTTTGGTATTGTTTTCTCTCAAAATTATAAAATTTATTAGCCAGAGCAGCGGAATCTTTGTAATTAAACATTTTTAATTTGCCTTTAAATAAGCCTAGGCCATAAGCGTTTTTTCTTTGTTTAATTATTTGGTCATCAATACTCCCTTTGCTCAATAAAGAATTTAGCTCTTCAAGATTTAAATAGGAGGCTTGGGTTGTTTTTAAAAAATTTTGTGACTCTATTTGTGCCAGAGCTTTATTTATGAGGCCGCCTTTCATTACATAAGTGTTAAATATTTTTCGGCCCTTAGCTTTTAGGTCTATTAGTGTATTAAGGTTATTGCTTAATATTTTTTTTAATTTTTTATCTTTAGTTAGGAGCATTTTTTGGTAAGTAAAATCATGGTAAACGGCCTCGGTCAAACCATAAAAGTGCCATAATTTTGAAAGATCTTCAGTTAAACTATTTAATTTTTTTGTGTTTAACCGGTTTAGGTTTTGATATTTAGGAATTATTTTATCATTAGCCTTTTTAATGTAGGAATAAAATGAGGTTGAATATTTTTTGAATAAATTATTATTTTTAAATAAGTTATAACCGATTTTTTCTATTTTTTTAATTCCTTTTTTATTTAAATAAAAAGTCCAAAAACCTTCTTGGTTAATTATTAAGGGGTCGGCAAATTTTAATGATCCATTAAGCAAAAAAGAATTAATCAAAAAATTAGACTTATCTTTTAGTCTAAAAAGAATTTCATAATCATTTGGACTAGCCAAGGTTTTTTGTAATTTTGATCTAACCATTTTAATTGTCTGCTTGGTGTATATCTGGCTCAATATCAACAATTACCTGAGAAATATATTTTAGATGATGCATGATTTCGTGTTCTATTTCCTCAATGATATCATGAGCTTCAATAACACCCAGCTGAGAGTCTATTTTTATAAAAATCTCAGAATACAGTTGATGTCCGGACCACCGGGCTTTGATATTAACAATTTCTTTAATGCCGGAAACATGGCTTAAAGAATGTTGGATTTCATTAAATATTTCAGGCTCAACTCCGTCTAACAATCTGGTAAAGACGGTTTTAATAGAATCCCAGGCAATTTTTAAGATAGCTAGGGTTATTAAAAGTCCGATTATTGGATCGGCCAGCGGAAAGCCCAGGAGTACGCCAATTGCTCCAAGTAATACCGCCAAGCTGGTAAAACCGTCAATTCTGGCATGATGTCCGTCGGCAATTAAAGCGGCGCTGCCTATTTCTTTGCCAACTCTAATTCTAAAAATAGCCACTATTTCATTACCAATAAAACCAATAATGGAGGCAACAACCACGGCCCAAATATTATGGATTAGCTGCGGGTAAATAATTCTGTTAATAGCTTGGTAGCCGGCCACAACGGCGCTGAATAAAATAATTAAAACAATAATAACTCCGGCCAAATCTTCAACTCGGCCATAACCATAAGTAAATTTTTGAGATGGTTTTTTTAGAGCCAAGATAAAAGCTATGCCCAAGGGAATGGCGGTGATGGCATCGCCAAGATTATGGATAGTGTCGGCTAATAAGGCCACGCTCCCGGTAAATATTACAATAATAACTTGAAAAAAGAACGTAATCATTAACCCTATAAATGACCATTTTACTGCCCACAATCCTTTTTTGGTTGTAATGATCGAGGGGTTAATAGAACCATGGCTATGCCCGTGGTGGTGGCCGTTAAGTTCATCAACCTGTTGATGCATAATGCAGAAGTTTAGCTGGTTAAATAATATTTACAAAGTATTTTAGGGGATGTGAGAAGAAGTGCTCTTCTCCTCACAGAGCCGCTTTTGAACCACGGGCTTTGACACCTTGGCTTATGAATGCCTGGCGTGCAGCCGTTTTTTAATAGTAGATATGCCAAAGATGGTTAGGCCTAAGCATATTGCGGCGCCGACTAGTATGGCGCTAGCTGCCCTTAAAGTCTCTTCCTGAAAGACGGCTAGCCATAAGAATAGGGCCAGGCCTAAGATGGCGCAGATTTTTTTGAGCCAAATTTTGGCTTCGGCGGTCATGGCGGTCTCCTGGTGTGGTGAATTGAATACATCCCCTAAAACACCTTGTTAAAAAACTAAGATTACTTAATCTAAGTTAAACAGTTTTATTAAGAAATATCAAATTTTATGTTAGCTATGTTATAAAAATAAAAATGAGACAAGTTGACAATATTTATTAAATTTGATATTGTTTACTGTTTTCTAATAGTTTATTGCTACTTTTCCTAGGTTGGAATGGTCTGCATTAAACATTGATCCGGAGGGTTGGTCCGTTGAAAACATTAATGGTTCTATTTTTTTTGCTGGCTATTGATTCGGCCGCCATTGCCGCAAAAGATATCTCCGACAACGCGTCGGCCGGCAGAAATTCAGTGGTCTTCCTGAAACATGATCAGGGCAACCATCGGCTCTTCAATAGCCCAAGGTCAAAGGGCGCCGTTTCCTTAGGTGACCTGGTTAGAGCTACCGAAAGCATCAACAAGCCGGCGGCGAAATTCGCAGGCGACGTCGCGACCGTTTCTCTCAGACCGTTTCAGGCACAAACAGATTCAACCACGGCGGCTGCCCTGGCTGCTCAGGAGGCAGTCTGGGGACGACGCTTCGTTGTTATGTTTGGGATCTTCTCGGTTTTGATGATGATGGCATTTGTGTCATCATGATCGCAATTGGCTCAATCACGCACCGGGTGCGGCGGGGAATTTCTCCGCCGCATCTTTTTATTTTTTCAAAAAATGAGCGATTAAGTTAAAATGATTTTTTGCAAACGATCTTTTATTCGGGCGTATATTTTTTTATGTCCGGCAGTATTTGGATGAAGCCCATCCGGAACATCAGCCGTTGTTAGCAAATCAATTAGCGGGATAAAAGTAATGGAATGTTGTTTGCAGAAGTCCTCAATAGCCTGGTCATATTTTTTTAAGTCGTCATTTTCCCAATAGAGGTTTTCTACCCACGGCTTGGTTAATTTTTCGTTGACGATCAGCAGGCCGGTAAAAATTATTTTTGAGGAATATTTTTTAACTATTTTAACTATTTGTTCTAAATTATTTTTAAATTCATCAAGCGGAACAAAGGGATTGTCTTTGGTGTTAATAAAGCGAAGATCATTTGATCCAATAGAAAACAAAAAAATATACTCCTCAGCCTCAACCAGATTAAAGATTTCAATTTCTTTTTCAAGACTAAATAGAACCCCGCGGGTGTCATTTCCGGAAATAGCTAAATTATAAACCCCGATTTCTTCAGTTTTAAAAGTTTTCAGGTAGTCTTTTTTAATTTGTTCAGCCCAGCCGCCATTTTCTGAATCAAAAGCCCCCCAAGCAATACTATCGCCAAAGATTAATATTTTAGTCATAAAGTATGTTTAAGGTTAATTTATTACTTGGTTGTTTGATAGCGCAATATCTTTTATAAACTCATCCAAAAGAAATAAGCGCCAATAAGAAATATAATACTGCCCCAAAGTATTTGTCTATTTTTAAAAAACTGGGCTTTTTTATTAACCCGATCAGGAAAGCCAATTTTTTCAATTCCTTTTAAAAGCGTAGTCCAGCCTAAGATAGTAATAGCCACTCGCCAGTCAGCAACCCAAATATTATGCGCAACAACCGTAGCTAGGCCTAACAAAAAGGTAATATAACCGGTAGATATGGTAATGGTTTTATCTTCGGTATACTCTATAATTCTACCCAACAATTTTGCACCAATAGACATGGCGCCAAGGATCATAAAAAGACTTCCCCAAAATTTTGCTAAAAAGATTGTAATTTCCATAGTTTATAATTAGAAGTTAAATTTATAAAAGAAAAAAGAATATTTTATTTAATGAGCAATCAGGGAAAATAAACCAAATAAAATTATTATAATACTTCTTCTAGTTTGTTTACCAGCTCCTCGTTATCACTATACTCAATAAAGGTATCGGTAACAACCTTTAAAGAACCAGATAGTTTACTGCCCGTTTTATATATACAGATAATCGGACGCTCAAAACAGTTTGCCCAGCCTAACTCAATCCCGAGTCCCGTAGCCGGGAAGGAAACCTCAGCAATCATCAAATCGCAGTTTTTAATAATATTTTTGGAGTTTATTACTTGATCAGTTTCATGAGGAAAGATTAGCTCGTGTGAGTTTGCTAATCCACTTTGTTTAAGAGGCTCATAAAGCTCTTTTTTATAATCAAAATTTCTTGAATGCCCAATATATATTTTCATAATAATTTTATAAATTGGTGTTAGAGGGAGTAAATTTTGTGACCCAGTTTTTATTATTTTTCCATAATTGATTTTAACTTTTCCAATGTATCTTTCGTGAAGGGATTTTTTAATTCTCCATTTTTCATCCATTCAAAATATTCCATTTCAGTTTTGTTATCATCAATGGCCTGATAAGTATACTTTACATTATAGTCGTCTTTCAGATCTGACAGAGTGAATATTTTGTTTTTTTCGATTTCTATTACTTTATAAAAATTCCAATTAGAAGCATCATCGCAATTTTTATACTTTGTTCCAATTTTTGGTGGGTATTCTTCCGCGATCTCTTTCTTTATTAAAAAAATCCATAGATGGGTGTTTTTTGGATTTGTTGTAAATTCAAAGACCTCATTTATGGGCTTGTTTATGATAATTGTGATTTTGTTTTCTTTCATGTTTGTCCCTCTTAAAATTAATAATAAAATCATTTCAATTATTCATTTTCACTGTAACCAGGCCTTCTGCGCCCCCAGACCATAGATAGCCAGTATATTTTTCTAGTACTGGCGGCTCATATGTTAATTTTACCTCCGGCTTAGTAAAAATGACAGTTGTATTAAATAGCTTTTCGCTGATTTGTTTTTTAGCGAAACATTTATCAATATCCCCGGAAAGTATCAGTTTTGGCAGTTTTAAACAAACATCAAAAACTGCATCGCTGAATACTTCCATATTTTTAATAAACACCACTCTTTCGTTAATATCAGTAAGTTTATTCACTGCTTCTAAAAATAGTTTCTCATTCCCACTTTCTAAAATAATCGCCTGTGAGTTAGTGTTAAGTTGGTTTGCATCTGTGATGTAAGTAGTTTTTGATTCATTTCCTTTAGTTTGTTTTAAAAAATTTTCCTTAGCCATTGGATAGGCAGTCAGAAATAGTATTCTTGAACCTCGTAAAAACAAATCAGCAACCATTGTTATAGAGAAATGAGAGCCGCCTGCTTTTTCAGCGTAGGTAATAAGGCAAGGAAGGCCGCCCTCTGTTATGTAATATTCTTCGTTATTGAGTAAAATTTGGTCTAACATGTAATTGAAATGATTTTATTTAGCTTGCGAACCGCATAGGGGATGTAATAAAAATTTTCTAAATTTTTTTAGACCAAACCTGAGATATTGTTTTAGAATCCGGAGGTAATAGTTCCCCTACTCTATTAAAGCCCATGTGATCATAAAAACCCCAACCGGTTTTTTTAAATTTTTTAGCACTGCGCACGATCAGCTCTTTATATTTTCGTTTTTTTGCTTGATTTATTACGTGGTTTAATAAAGCCGTGCCAACGCCTTTTCCACCTCTATGTTTTGCAGCGACGTACAGCATACATAATTCGGCTGGATTTTTAGTAGACGCAAATTTTAATAATTTAGGAAGCGGCATTCTGAAGCCGGCAACGCCAATTATCTTTTGATTAGCTATGGCAACATAGTAATGACCGTCATATTTTGGTTTTAATAAGGAAGTAGAAATAATATCCTTTATACTCTGGGTGTAATATATTACCTCTTTTTTTGATAACCAGTCTGACAAAACAATTTTAACCGCATTAATATCTTTTTTATTTACTAATCTAGTTTTAATTTTATAATTCATAGAAAATTTTTATTATTTCACCTAACAGACGTGTGTATGCGACGTTGCTGATTTTACTTTTTTCTTTCTCGTCCTTTTATGTATCTATCCAAAGACTCTTTTGAACTTAGCCAATTTCGTCCCTCTTTGTAAGCCTCTATTTTACCCTGTCTAACTAAAAGGTTTAAATATTTAGCAGAGTAGGGAGCATTTTTTGCTAAATCAGTTAAAGAAATTAATTTTTCTTTACTTTTTTTAGGTGCTAGTGTTTTTAAATATATATCAAAAGATCTTTCTATTGTTTGAGCAATAAAATTAACTAATGGAGAGTAATCATCGGCATCAGCTTTAGCCAAGACATTGTAATATTTTTTCCTGTCATTTTTTAGAATAATAGCCAATGGATAGCCGGCTCTCATTAAGATTAAGTTCATGGCCAGTCTGGCTGTCCGGCCATTGCCGTCAAAAAATGGATGTATACTAACTATTTTATGATGGAACAGGGCGGCTAATTCAATAACAGATATTTTTTGGCTATTTTTTTTAAGCCAAACTATAAGGCCATTCATTAGTTGAGGAACTTGAAAAGCATCAGGCGGCGTATGTTTAGCACCCATAATAAAGACATTAGCAGTTCTATATTTTCCAGCTTGTTCCTTCTCGGTTTCTTGGACCACCATTTGATGAATAGAGCGGATTAACTTCTCAGAGATAGTGTTTTGCTTGTCTTTATCAACTAAATCATAAAGATATTCTAAGGCCGCGTATTGATCTTTGGTTTCCAAATGGTCTTTTAACGGTTTGCCTTTAACCGTAACACCTTCATTAATAACCAAAAAAGTTTCTTTTAACGTTAAACTGTTGCCCTCTATGGCGTTAGAGTTATAGGTCATCTCTAATCTAAGTTTTTCCTGTAGTTTTTTAACCGCAGAAACAGGCAATGGCCGGAGTTTGTTTAATTCTTTTCTTTTAGCCTCTAAACGAGAGGTAATAACTTTATTTAAATATTTCATAATAAATAGCTTAATATGGTATAGATAGCTTTTAATAGTATACCATATTAGAGAAAAAAGTAAAATCAGCAATGTAGCCTTGAGTGACGAGCGTCAACGAGGAGTCGGAAGTATATTCCGTCCCCTTTGTTGTTAAAAGGTAACAAGATTTTATTTTTGGGCATAGACATTCTATGAGCTAAAGCTTGTGCTCGGGCCATTAGTGGATTTTAACTTCGCCTAACAGACGTGCGTATGCGAAGTTCAGTTGGAGTAATTTGCTAAAATTGTGCGGCCTGCCCGCCGTAGCTTTAGCGTAGGTGGGAGCACTAGCAAATTACGGAAACTGAATTTGCGTTAGAGAAAATACCCGCACGTCTATTCGTAAATATCGTGATCTCCCACAGAGTGAAAATACACTGTTTTATTATCCTTGGCAAACTCAAAAATTATCCTGTATTTATAGCCAATGGAAAAAGATAAAAACCCACTCAATTTACCTTTTAGTTTGTGGGTTTTTAACTTGGGGTCATATGGATCTTTACGGAAAAGAGATTCCTGTTCTTCGGCAATATCTTTAATGTTGCTAGGTAACTTTTTATACTCCCTGGCGAATTTTGAGCTGTAGATTATTTCCATACAGCTATTTTTATCTTAAAGCCTTTAAAGAGCTTAAAACTTTTCCTTTGCCAGTTGCTATTTCCATTCTACTTTTATTAAGTTCGTTTAAGAGTTTGCCTTCTTGCCAATCTCTTAATAAATGGCGAAAAAATTCGCTGGTAGAAGCATAGTCACCGGTTTTAACCGCAGTTTTTACTGTTTTAGCCATTGGAGAGGGTAGAGAGATGTTTATTACTTCACGCATATAGTTAGGTATTAATTGTAATAGTTTGTATTACAATATTATCAAATAATAAAAAGGCTGTCAAATGCCTACATAATAGGGCGGGTATTTTTTCTAACCGCATACGCGGTGTTAGGTGCTGTAATAAAAAGAATCAGTAAACTAAGTTATTGATTTATCGTTACAATTTATCTAATTCCTAATAACCAGTTAAATATATAGCCGGTAAAAATAATTCCAATTCCGACAATCCCAGCGAAAATTAAAATAAGTTTAGTTTTCATTACTCGTTTTAAAATCATAAACTCTGGTAAGGACAATGCTGTAACTGCCATCATAAAGGCTAACGTTGTTCCCATGGCTACACCTTTTTCTGTTAAAGCGCTAACTAAAGGAATAATTCCGGCAGCATTGGAGTAAAGAGGAATGCCGATTAAAACAGCAAAAGGTACAGCATACCATTTGTCGGAGCCGGCGTACCTAGCTAAAAAGTCAGTTGGCACATAACCGTGAATCCAAGCGCCGAGTCCAATGCCAACAATAATGTAGGGCCAAACTTTTTTAATAATATCCAAAGTGTAATTTTTAGCGTAGGAAAATCTGTCAGGACACTTCATATTTGGCAAATCGGTTTTTAAATTAGCCTGATTTTGATAAACAAAAGACTCTACTAAATTTTCTACTTTCATTTTATCTATGGCAATACCAGATAAAATAGCAATAACCAAACCGCTTGCAACGTAGATTAAAGCGATTTTCCAGCCAAACATTCCTAAAAGTAATACCAGGGCAACCTCGTTGATCATGGGCGAGGCGACTAAAAAAGAAAATGTTGTGCCCAAAGGTACGCCGGCTTGTATAAAGCCTAAAAATAAAGGTATTGCTGAGCAGGAACAAAATGGCGTAATAATACCAAGTAAAGAAGCTAAAATATTCCCAAGATATTTATTTTTGTGCGATAGAATCAGTCGGATTTTTTCTGGTGGCAGAAACGATCGGACAATGGACACGACAAAGATAATAACCGAAAGCAATATGAATATTTTAACTGTGTCGTAGATAAAAAAATTAACTGTTTCAGCTAATAGTGTTTTAGGGGTTATAGAAAAAATTGATAAAGTTAGCCAATTGGCCAATAGTTCTACTGGATAAAACATTGTAAGTTATAAATTATTAGTAATGGCAGTTTTTATTTTTTCTAAATCCGGAACAAATCCAACTATAATTGGTTTGTTGTTGATAGCTAAGACTGGGCTAGACATAACGCCTAGGTCAATTATTTTTTGAATATCAGTTATGTATTCAACAGAGGTATTTAAGTTTAGCTCAGCAATAGCTTTATTTGTCAGATCAAATAGTTTTTTGCAAGTTGGACAACCTGAGCCAAACACTTGAATAATCATATGATTTTAATATTAAGGCTATATATTTAACTGGTTTCATTAAGATTGGCTTTTTATTATGGCACCTAACAGACGTGCGTATCTGAAGTTTTCTGTGAACGGAGGGGGTAAAATTGCGAGCGGTAGCGAGCTCACCCCCGAAGTGAACAGAAAATTTGGGTGAGCAGAAAGAAAACGTCTGTTAGCTTATATTTTATAGCTATTTTAAGCTTTTTAAAAGCAACCCTTGACAAGTTATTATATATATGATATACTTCAATGTTCAATAGAATAGGTCTGTTGGACACGATCAAAATAAGGAGGTAGAGCATTGGAAGAAGTTGTAATCTTCAGTCAAGGCCGGAACGAAGATCTTGGGACGTTCAATTCCAGGGTAGATTCCTGGCTAAAGCACAATCATAATAAGGTGGAGATTATTTCTCGTCACGTTAACGTGAGTGTTGTTCCAGGCGCCGTGGTGCCGGACGCGATGTATATAACAATCTTCTACCGCACGGTTTCTCAGACCAAGTCTGAAGTCGTGGAACTCTGAAACCAAGCCTTGGAGTCGAGCTCATCGACTACCCGTAGCAACCCATTTGTTTCATAACAAATCGTCAAGGGTTGCTTTGCTTTATAAAAAGAACTAGTTTAATTATTTGTTATTTTCTTTCTGCGAAACCAGATACGCGGTGTTAGCGGATGTAAATCTTAACCTTCATTATTTTTTTGATATTCACCCCAATCTTGCTTCATTTGTTCTATCTTATCTTTTCCCAGCTCACGGCTTATTTCAAAATTGAGACTGTTAAATTTATCTAGTTTACGCTGAATAGCTGATCTAAGTTCATTTTTTAGAGCCCATTCAATATAGAGCATGTACAATGTTTTATCAAAATATAAAGCCAGTGCATCAGCGTCTTCGACAATTTTCATTTCAACAGAATCGCTATTATGTGTAATAATATCAGATATTTTTTGGAAATCATCATGATCTAGATTAAGGCTTTTCAAAAAATCCTCTGAAACGGCCAAATTAAAATCCTCGTGGTTTTTATGCAAAGTTTCTAAATCGGTTTTATAGGTTTTTCCGATATCATGTAATAAAGCGCAAATTGAAAGAATAAATTTATTGCAGTTAATATTCTCAGAGATTTTTAAAGCCAAATTTTTAACATTAACGCTATGATTATACATAACTGACCAGTGATTAAAACTATAGTGGGGATTTTTTTGAAAAGCCTTTTTGACAAATGAATCTACTTTTTCAATTGTATCTTGATTGGTTGTCATAGTTATTTATATTAGAAAGGGTTAAGATTTATTTCCGCTAACGTGCCACCATATGCGAAGTTAGCTACGGAGTGGCGGTGGTATAATTGTGAGCATCAGCGAACCCACCGCCGCCACGGAGGAGCTAATTTGGGCGCAGCTTACGCCGGAATTATCCGTTATTTAAACAAAAAAGCTTAATCTAATTTAAGCATTTTTGAAGTCAAATAGCAATATTGTTATAGTAGGCGTAAGCTAAGCCGCATATGGGGTGTTAGCCGATGTAAATTTTTCTTCATCAGCTACCTTATCAGTTTAATTAAAGGAATTATAAAATTTTGCTTTTTCCGTTTTTGGCGAGGGGGCAGAGGGGAATAAAAGGGGTGAATGCCCCCTCGCCAAAATTTTTTTGTTTTATTATTGATTCAATTTCAGAGATTGCTTATTTTAAATTTTTATTGTTAATTAAATTTGATTCTAATAATTTTATCGTTACTACCTGTTCGCTTACTTGGTATCTTTGAGAAAGATCTTTTATTGTCCATATTTGATTTTTTAGATCAGATTCTAGCATATGGTGGGGTATAAGTAATTCGCCGGCAAAGCTATTTGCTTCTTTTTCCTTGTCTGAGCTTTTATCAAATTCATCGTCTAGAATTTTATCTACGTCATGTCCAAGTATGTAGTGGCCTAACTCATGTGCTATTGTGAATCTTTGACGGACCTTTGCGTGGTTGTCGTTAACGCCGATAGCTAACAGATCATCGTCTTTAATTATGGTTCCAGAAACGGAGTCTGGGAATTTTGGATAATTGATAACGGCAAGACCAAAAAAAGTGGTTATTTTTTCTAAAGGTATGGGCGGTTCTTTAATTTCAAGTTTATCAAGAATTGTCTTTATTTTATTCCTCGTCTCCATGAATTTTACTCTTAGCAAATTTTTTAAAATCATTTAACATGTCTTGACTCATGACGTTATTTGTAGAAGAAGCGTCGTGTCTAAAGTTCACAAAGTCCGCGCTTTTTATAGAAAATGAATCATATGATACCCCTAAAAATTTTGACAGTTTACTAAGGTCGTCCATATTAATTGTTCTGTTACCATTTTCTATGTGAGAAATCTGCGCTTCAGAGCAGCCTAATAAATCGCCAATTTCTTTTTGGGTAATGCCTTTGATTCTACGAATTTGTTTGATTTTTTGACCAATTGAGTCAGGCATATTGTGTATAAGTATTATATAGCAATATTTGTTAAGTGTCAATTTGGCTAATATAAGCCAATATATATGACTTCTGTTGATAAATGTTAATAAACTTGCATTAAATTTTAAACTTTGATATTATAAAATTAAAGCTTAAAGCCAAAATACGGCCTAAAAGCCGTATTCTAAGCCTTTCACAGCGAGTTTAACATCTCTTTAGTATCTGTGAAGGTTTTGACCATCTTTGTTGGATAGTCCGTTTACACACCTCTGTCCGGAGGGTTTCGGGTTATAATAAAGGCCGCTGACAATCTTGTCAATACCAGATTTATCAAGTATGTAAATTATACTATAAAATCAGCTAATTAACAAAAGAGGGTACTTATTTTCGGTACCATGTCAGTAAGAATTACTTGCATTAACAAGGACAATGGAGATCATTACGACCCTCATTTGGGTATTACCCATTTGGGGTGGAAAGATGAATCAACTGGCCAAACCGGCAAAGCTACTAGGTCTGGAATGATTGAATTTTTGGAAAGTAACGGAGATGCTTATGTTAAGGATTATCTTGGCGGTATTGCTTGGTTAGTTGTCCGAGTTAGAAATGGTATTAAGTATGTTAAGACGGTTGCAGACGGCAAGGAGACTAATAATTTATTAGCTCTTTACGAGTGCGCTTAAACTTGACTGTCCTGGCGGAGAGGGATCTTCTTTCCGCCAGGAACCATTTAGAGTAAGTATAAAATAATAATATGGCAAAAACTAAAACCTCTACATACGGTAAACAGAAACAAAAAATTGTTCCAGTTAGGTCCTATAAAAGAGAAGGTAAAAGAGTAAGGGGTCACAGAAGATCAACTCCAAATTAAATTTGAGTTTATATAAATAAAACAGGGTCATCACTGACTCTGTTTTAATAATTTATAAACAATAGGCGGAGAGACCTATTCGTCTACCTTGTTCATAATTTTATTTTCCAGATTTGGCGCTACTGTTTTATTTACCGATTTCCTTTTGCCCGATTGTGTGTTTTACAAAGCATCTCACAGTTCTTGGCTGCTGTTTTACCGCCCTTACTCCACGCGGTTACATGGTCAGCCTCCATTTCACCAAAACTCCAAATTTTATCCTTGTTGGCATCGTGCCCAGTAACACAGTTTGAACAATTTGATTCGCCTTTTTTCTCTGCTTTAGCGGTCTGTGTTGAGTAAGTACTTCTCTTAGTTGCTTCGTCAAAGATTCGAACTTCAAGTAATTTTGTGTCAGTGGAACCACCTAGAATAAACTCAAAAATACCTTTGCGATTTTTAATATACGGATCGCCGTAGAGTTTCCTCACCTCTTTCGATACTTTTGCAGGATCATAAGCCTTTTTGTGATACTGCTCATACAGTCGCCCCCACTCAAGTCCGGACATCTCGCTTTCTACATTGGTAAATACACTAGAGATCCAATCGATCACACTATTGAAATATTTTTTTAACTCATTGATATTTTTGTCGTTGCGATGAATACTCATGTAATCATCAATATTTCCTTTACTCACCCAGTCTAGAGCTATTACAAAAAATGCCTGTCGGTTTGCACTGCCTTTTATGTATGAGCTCCATTTTTGAATATTGGAATTTTGGCTGTTGCTGAACTCTTCTTTACCTAGTGTAACGAATGGTCCGGAATAGATTGCATTTAACAATTCTTGGGGGACGAGCGGAACTCCAGCAATGTTGATCGTTTTAAACCATTCTTTTATCTGGCTTTCTGTACCTTCACATTCATAGATGAGTAGTTTAGTTTCCAAAATCTTAGCTTTTTTGTCTTTTGCCATGCCGCCAAAGTATTGTTCCATGCCGTTATCGTCTTTGATGGCAAATTTGTCAGTCACAAAACGTCCAACACTGGTGATGCGCTGTTGCCCGTCCAAAACTTCCAGTTTGTTTTCAGAAACTATATTAAAATAAATCAAGCCTATTGGATAACCCTTAAGAATTGATTCAATAACGGCCATTTCTCTTTTTCCACTCTCGGAGGCATAGATATAGTTACGCTGATATTCTGGCTGAATGGTGAGCTTGCCAGACAAGCCGAATAAACCCTTGCCCTCAAGTTCGTTATAGACGAACCCTTCGCAAATATCTTTAACAGTGATGTTGGTTTTTAAAGTTGTTTTCATATTATTTTTTCTTATGTCGCGCTTCTTTGAAGGAATCATCGAAGATTTCATAGTAATCAGCATAAATATACTTTTTGTCATAATCGGCATCGCCAAGAGGCTCAAGGATTCCCAAGTCCTTAAGTCGTTCAATGACATTATATGCGCCTGGTGCGGTAAATTTTGTCCATTTGATTATCTCTGCTACCCCAACGATTGGTTGGCTAAACAAATTACGGACAATTTCTAATGTTGAGGCGGCAGATTTCTTACCAAGTTTTTGCATTTTAGTAAAATCTCGATCACGCAACGCTGTAATTTTTGTACATGTTTCTATGCCTGAATTTGCAATTTCAGATATGCCTTCAAGAAAAAATTCGAGCCACCCATCTACCTCTGATTCTTCATCATGATATGCCTGCAATTTTTGATAGTAAAGTTTTTGATACTTTTTAAAATAACTAGATAGATAAAGTACTGGCAATTCCAAAAGCTTTGCGTGATGTATATACATTGCAATTAACATTCGACCTGTTCGGCCGTTCCCGTCAGTAAATGGGTGAATTGTTTCAAATTGAGCATGTAAAAGACCAACCTTAACCAACGAAGGATAATTATCTTTTGCGTGTATAAATTTTTCTAAATCATTAAGAGATTTGTGCATATCAGACACCGATGGAGGAACAAAAGAAGCATCTACGGGTGTCTTCCCGCCAATCCAGTTTTGGGAAGTACGAAATTCACCCGGGTAAGCATGCTGTGTAGCACGAGCACTCGTCATCAATTTCTCATGGAGTTCTTTTATGAATCGAAGGGAGATGGGAAAATCTTTTATTCTCTCTACGCCATAATTTGCCGCCTTAATATAGTGCTCAATATCATCAACATCAGAAGTTTTACGATTTTTTTCTTCTGTTACAGGAGCCGCCACAGCGTCTTGCATCGTAGCCTTTGTCCCCTCAATTTGACTCGAATAGGTTGCGTCTTTCACTATAAACATAGAAATAAAAAAATCTTTGTCGGGCAAAAGTCGCGTGATTCCATCAAGCTTGCCTACTAATCTAATGGCTTCTTCATGTTTCTTATATAATTTAGCACTAATGTCAAAACCGCCCTTTGGAGGAAAATCAAAAGGAGTGAAGGCTCTGAAACCCTCTTTTTGCTCTATATATCTGCCTATTTTGGGTTTGTTTACATTGGTCATAGTAATATAAACATATTATACTATTTTGTTTACATTGGCAAGTGAGATGTAAACTAGGTGCAGTTCAATTTTCATATTATTTTTTCTTATGTTTTAAAAATATTCGAGTATAAAGTCTTTTGTTATTTACATAACCCCTATCTAACTTACCTGTCCATTTAGGATTAACTAATTTAGGCAATAAACCCTCTTTAATGTTGTAATCACTTCCTAATATCTCAAACTGATCAGGGTTATATTTATCTAGAAAACTACTCGGAACGCCCATTACACCATCGTAATCACTAGGAATGGAATCAGTAAATGGCACTTCTATAGCATTGTAATTGTCATATTTATCATACAATTTTTTACCTTTAATTTCTTTGTGTTTGCTGTATTTCAAATTTTCTTCCATTGTCATAAGTGGCAATGGTTGGTGACGACGTCCGTGGTCGAGATTTGTCAACCAAATGGCAGGTACATTTTTCATATTGACACCATCTATTACCTTATCCACATCACCATCATCCATTGTTACGAACCATAACCCTCCAGACCATTCAGTTTTTCCTGACCACATTTTATTGGCTTTAATCAACGGAAAAATTTCCTTAGATGTTACATTATTTTTATTACCAATAATCACAAACTTTTTATTATAATCAAAAAGTTGTTTAACATATTCGAGAAACAGACTGAACGGCGGATTTGTTACTACAATGTCTGATTGTTTAAGTAGATTTATACATTCATCGCTACGAAAGTCGCCGTCGCCGTCTAGCGGCGTCCATTCGTTGTGTTTATTTGCCTTTAACTGCTTGGCAACATCTTTTAAGTTGAACTCGCCGTCACCATCTATATCATGCACTTCGTTGATGATGAACCTATTGGCGGTTAACTTAGGACGGCCTTTTGATTTTGTAAGAGTTTTATCATCGCCAAACAATCCTAGTTGCGTATTGGCTACGGGTGAGGGTTTATAGCTGGTAGTAATAAGCTGTTTTAATCCAAGCTTGTTGAAATTAAGCACGAAATAGCGAAAAAAATTACTTTCGAACGGATCGTCGCAGTTGCAATATACTATTTTGCCTCTAAATACATCGGGGTCGCGGTCCAGATACGCTTCAATCTCTTTTTGAATATCGCTATACTGGGTATAAAACTCGTCATTCTTTTATTCCCCTAAAAATAAAAAAGAAAAAGCAAAATTTTATCCGTTATTTTTAAAGTCTAATCGTTCAAATTACCCTTAAAAGAAAAATTTATTTTGGCTAACAGTTGGTTGACGAACTAGTTGACTTTTCCTTATAGATAAGCCAAAATTTTAAGGTTAATTAGTAATCAGAAAAGCGTATGATCGTTCAAAATAACGACCCTGTTTCTTATTATAAGCCAGAAATTATAAAAGTCCACCCTTTGAGCAGTTTGGCTCAAGAGCTGGTTATTAGAGGATTTTCCAAACGGACCATTAAAGCGTATCTGGATATTAATCTTAAATTTCTTGAGTTTTTAAATAAATCAGCCAAAGAGGCGACAGCTCAAGATATTAAAAACTACTTACTATTTTTAAAAAGCAAAAACTATACTAATACTTCGTTAAATCTAACCATTTCGGCGTTAAAATTTTATTTTGAACAGGTTCTAAAACGGAAGCTGTTTTTTAATGTAATCAGACCCAAAAAAGAACAATATTTGCCAACGGTTTTGTCTAAAGAAGAGATCATTAAATTAATAGAAGGCACGAGTAATTTAAAACACGCTCTTTTGCTTTCATTATTATATGGTTCTGGGTTGCGAGTGTCGGAAGTAGTAGGATTGAAAATTAATCAGTTAGATTTAGAGGCCAATAGAGTTTTAATTAAAGCTGGCAAAGGTGACAAAGATAGATTTACCGTGCTGAGCAAACATTCAGTTGAGTTATTAAAAGAATATTTATTAGCAGTGTCGGGAGAACAAATTTATGTATTTCCCGGAGCGAGTGGCCGGGGACATTTGACTGAACGTTCAGTTCAAAAGATTTTTGATCAAGCCGCGGAAAGGGCCGGAATTAAAAAATCAGCCAGTTGCCATTCTCTGCGGCATTCGTTCGCGACTCATTTATTGGAAAATGGCACTGATATTCGGGTGATTCAAAAATTATTAGGTCATCACAATATTAAAACTACACAAATTTATACCCAAGTTTCTAATAGTATGCTAGGTAGGGTAGTTAGTCCGTTGGATTGACTTTATTGCCTAGATCCGGTACAATAGTCAGCTTTGTCTAGATAGAAAAATTAATAATAAGCGATGATTGAAATAGCTAAATTTTTCCAATTGCAAAAATTAATTACCCAAAGCACGGGTGAGATTTTAGTGATTGGCCATCAAAAGCCGGACGGCGACGCTCTGGGCGCAATGTTGGGCTT
>JAPLWL010000068.1 GCA_026396635.1 Candidatus Komeilibacteria bacterium
AGAGGAAGAGTTGCTGAGTAGCTTCTCTTCCTCTTTTTGTTGGGGTGATATGACGCTGCAATTTAGTAGCGTTTTTGGCCCTCATCGGGTCCGGGCTGGCGGTGGATAATAGGTCCGCCGGTAATGTTGGTGCTGTCGCAACGCGGGCAGCGGTGATAGGCTCCAGCCATGCCTGGAGGCAAGCCATTTTCGTGAGTGCCGAAGTCTTGTCCGCAATCATTGCAGGTATATTGGTGGTCGGGAGAAGGGAATAAAGAGGGCATAAAGCGGCTCCTTGGATTTTTTGTTTTTGTTGTGGATTAAATATTTTTAGGGAGAGGGGAGATGCATACGCTTTGAGCATAGATTCCCCTCTTAGAGTTTTTGGCATTGGATTGGTTCCAATGGCAAGCGAAGTGACCTGAGTTGGTTAATTGGTTTTTCTTCAATTCGCCAATCCTGGCATTTGGGGCAATGATTTGGCCGAGAGGGCAAGCCTCCTGGTAAATTATTTTGGCAAGTACCAAAGAGGTAGCCACAATCCAAGCATTGCCAAGCGTGATCTGGTAATGGAGCTAGTAACACATCGCGTTTCCCTGCCGGCGGAGAATATTTTTATGGCCAAAAGCATTAACCCCGCATTGTCATTCCTGCGCCGCGCCCGCCAAAGCTACGCTTGGCGTTGCGGGCGGGAAAGCAGGAATCCATAGCTGGTTTTCTTTGATTAGGTTTGGATCCCCGCCTACGCGGGGATGACAAGACTAATTTTAAGTAGATAATTTTTTATAGTTGCCATTTTTTTGTTACTTGTTACAATACAGCTACTATGCAAATAATCGCTGATTTACACATTCATTCACGTTTTTCTAGGGCTTGCTCTAAAGCCATTACTTTAGAAAGTATTGCTAAAACCTGTGAGCAAAAAGGTATTGATTTGGTGGCCACCGGTGACTTTACTCATCCCACTTGGTTTTCCGAAATCAAAAGTAAATTAATGGAAGTAGCGCCCGGCGTTTACCAGTTAAAAGATAAATCCAGCCCCACTAAATTTTTATTAGCTACCGAGCTTTCTTGCATTTATTCGCAAGGCGGCAAAACCCGGCGACTGCATATTTGTGTGTGGGCGCCGTCTATTAGTGTGGTTGAAAAATTTAATGCGGTGTTAGGTAAGGTCGGCAAACTTCAATCAGATGGTCGGCCGATTTTAGGCATGTCGGCCAAACGGCTATTAGAAATATCATTATCGGTTGATGAAAATATTTTAAATATACCGGCGCATATTTGGACGCCCTGGTTTGCCATGTTTGGTTCCAAATCTGGCTTTGATTCTATAGAAGAATGTTATGAAGAATTAAGTCCGAATATTTACGCCGTGGAAACCGGCCTGTCATCCGATCCAGCGATGAATTGGCGAGTAAAAAATTTAGATAAGGTTACGTTGGTTTCTAATTCTGATGCACACAGTGTAAATAATATCGGGCGCGAAGCTAATATTTTTGATTTAATAGAAGTAAGTTATCCACAGATTTTTTCTTTATTGAAAAATCATGAAACAAAAAAATTTATTAAAACTTTGGAATTTTTTCCAGAAGAGGGCATGTATCACTTTGATGGCCATCGGAGTTGTGGTGTTAGTTTAAAACCGGCTCAAAGTAAAAAATATAAAAATATTTGTCCTAAGTGTGGTAAGCCGTTGGTGATTGGTGTATTAAATCGAGTAGAAGAATTGGCAAGTCGGCCAGAGAATTTTTTAGACCCAGCTCGAGTTCCTTATCAAAGCGTTATTCCGCTTAAAGAGATTTTAGCTAATTTTTTTGCTACTGGTGATGAAAGTAAACGGGTGAATGAGGAATACACTAGATTAATTAGTCAGGGTAAATCTGAGTTTAATATTTTGCTAAAGTTAGCCAAAAAAGAGCTGGAAGCCTTTATGCCAGAACAACTCGCTGAGGGTATTATTCGAGTTAGAGAAGGCCGTGTAGAATTAATCCCTGGTTTTGATGGTCAGTATGGTAAGGTAAAAATTTTTGCTGAAGAAGAAAAAATAAAATCTAGAAAGCAAGCGCAATTATTTTAATTTTTAGTAATAAAAAATCCCGCCAAGCATGGGTGCGGGATTTTTATTTTTCTTAACGACGTTTGCGGGCCACCTTTCTTGCTGGAGCTCTTCGGGCTGGTTTTCTTGCAACCGTTCTCTTGGCAGCTGGTCTGGCTTTAGGTGTGGCACGACGGGTTGTTCTGGTTACCATAAATTTTTTCACCCCCTTTCAACTAAAGATATTTTTAGTATATCAATTTCTTTTTAATAAGTAAATAGAAAAACTATAAAAATAAAATTATTTTGAGTAACTTTAAAAATAAAATAGTTGTTTATTAAAACAACTATTTTTTTAAAAGAGAGAAATTATTTTTTATTTTTAATTAAGAACAGCGGCCGGTACATATCATCTTGAATGGAGATTTTTAGGTCTGCTTGGTAAGTGCGATTGCAAAATTGAATAGGCGCAGCTTCAATAATAGCTAAGGGTTGCTGTTCGTTGCCTTCGCCCATGGTTAAAACCGCGGCCGTGGCCAGACTATCGGCAATATTAGTGCGAGAAAAGTGGAAAATTCGACCAAATAAATCTTTAGTGCCCCGATAATCTTTAAGGCCGCGGAAGCCGCTGTAGCCCAAAGCCACGCCGGCAATGCCAGAGTGCAAGGGTAAGGTTCGGCTATCAGTAACGATAATTCCTAGATGGATTATTTTGTAATATTTTTTAAGTTTAGTCCGTAGTTCGCTAGCAGTTTTAAAACTATTTTTAGGCAGCATTATTATTTTGCCATTGGCGTTGGACTCATCCACGCCGGCATTCATCATCGGCACGTTATCTTTTATAGTTAACCAGCCAAAAGGGGTCTTGATGGCAGACTGGCTTTCTTGCCGAATAAGTTTTTCTTTGGTGGAAGAATTTTTTATGATGGCCGTTCGTTTTTCGGCCAAGGCCACAATTTTAGAAGTAATAACCAAAACTGATTGCTCGGATAATTTTGGACAGTGAGTAATTATAAAACGAAAAAGGTTTTCACCTTCTTGAAAAATTTTAGTTTTGATCGGAATTATTTTCATATTAGTTGCGATGAATCAGCAGCTAAATATTAAAATTATTAAATTTTGGTTATAAATTTAAAAACGCTTTAAAATAGACTTAGTATCATAATCGCTAGTAGTGCCATTGCACCAAATATCCCAAGGGTTTTTAGAAAATAAGAGATTGCCTCAGCCTTTTTATTTTCTACGAGTAGCATTACCGGACGATAAAAAAAGAGAAAGCCCATTAAGGCGACAGAAAAAACCAGTAGCGAAAGAGCGCCAATTGGATCAACTATGGAGTCTGGAGTGTTGCCAGCTATTGAGCGGACAAATCTAAAAAGGAGAGCTATTCCCCAAATATACACTGCTGCAACGGCCGCATCCGCATTAATAAATGGATTCCAACGCATATATTATATAAAATTTATGTTTTAAATTTTAATTGGTGGACTCAGCGGGAATCGAACCCACGTTTCCCGGATGCAAACCGGGTGCTCTACCATTAAGCTATGAGCCCATTAATAAAGTACATTGTAAGCGGCGCCTTGCCCGCCACGGCTTCCGCCGTAGGCGAGTCGGGCGGGTCTAGCCAACTGAGCCCTGCCCGCATTGCTACGCAAAGCGTTGCAGGCGGGCATGACCCCGTAATATTTTTAGAGCTGATTGGAAAAGGCGCGGCCAAAAATTGAGAGCAAGAGACCGCCGATTAGGTTAAACATAATCATGAAGCCAAGGAAAATAGTTAGTAGTCCAAACATTTTCCAAAAGAAAAAAGTGCCGCCTGATAAAGAAAATTTTTCTTCGGCCCAGGCTATTCGGCCAAAATATTCAACAATCCAGTGGTTTTTCCAAATAAACAAAAACCCTGCTAGAACCACAATAAAACCAAGTAAAATAGCCATAAATTGGTATTACTATAAGCTAAATAGGCAGGAAAATCAAGCCCACCCTAATTAGTATTTGGAATAAATATCAGAAGCTATAAATTATTTTTTCTGAGCAATCAATATTCTATAAATATCTAAGAGGGCAAAGAAAAAGCTAACGGTGAGTGGCCCCAAGAGAATACCAATTGGTCCAAAAAGTACCACGCCGCCAATAATGGCAAATAAAAGAAATAGTGGATGAATTTTGGTGCCGCGGCCCATGACAAATGGGGCTAGTAAATTGTCAATTAAACTAACAACTAGAATAACCCAAATTAATAAACCTAAAGCATTAAAGCTGTGACCGGAAAAAAATAAATAAGCAATGGCTGGAATAGTAACTAAGCTGGTGCCAACAGTGGGCACAAAAGAACATAGGGCCACTACGGATCCCCAGAGCGCCGGATTAGGCAAGCCAAAAATAGTAAAACCCAGGCCGGCGATTAAGCCTTGCACAATGCCTAAAAATAAATTACCGCGCACCACCGTATTTATTGCCCCTTTGAGTTTTAGAATAATTTTTTCATCATACTGATCATCTAAGGGGCTGGCTATAATTAATGATTTTAAGAAAAAGTCGCCATCTCGTAAGAAGAAAAATAAAGAAAAGAGTCCTAAAATAATTTGCAGCAGAGTGGAGAGGGTGCTGGAAAAGATGGCGGCTAAGTTGGTGGTAATGGTGCTGACAAATTGTTGGACATAGGCAGCTGGTTCAAAGCTAAAACCGGGCCAAAAAGTTTGCAGTCGGTGGATAATAGTTTCAATTACTAGGCCCTGGTTATTACTAATATAAAGGTAAAGATTTTTTGATTCATTAAAAACTTGTAAGCCCACAAAAGTTAGTGGGGTTAAAATAACAATGGCGACAATGATTAAAGTGAGAAAAGCCGCGACGCCCCGGTGACCGCCGCCGACTTCTTCGCGCAGCTCCGCCGGGCCCCCGACGTCGAGGCGCCGGAACTCGTCGCGGTCGACGCCACCGACCGGCTGCTGCTCGACGAGGCGGCCGCCGCCCTCGCGCTGTGCGGGCCCGGGG
>JAPLWL010000013.1 GCA_026396635.1 Candidatus Komeilibacteria bacterium
GACCGGTAGAAAAGAAAATCATGCAAGCCGGTGATGCTTGCTTGATCCCCTGCGGCTGGACCCACACCTTTGTGACCCTTGATGGGAGCGCTCAACTCTGGGGTTTCAGCAATACGCCGTATGACTCCGCCCACGACATCCCGGACATCATCGTCGAACCCCCCACTCCCAAGGCCTAACTCGCCAGAGTTGCCTTCATCACAAGACACGCACAGCATACTGCGCCGCCCAACACCAATTGGGCGGCCTTTGCTTTTTATAAACTTTTTGGCTCCGGGGGCTGGGATCGAACCAGCGACATCCACGTTAACAGCGCGGCGTTCTACCGCTGAACTACCCCGGAAAAACAAAAAACCGGACCACTTTATAAGACCCGGCAAACTTTCAATAAACAACAAAAATTACCAGGCCGGGCGCCGGTTATTATTGTTATTTTGTTGAAATAGCTGTTTCATATTTCTACCTTAAAGCAAAGTGTTTACTTTGTCAAATGGACACCCCAAAAGGCTTGTAAAAATCTAAACCCTCCCTTATAATTAATAATAAGTTAATAAATCTATGAGCCGCCGAATCTATTGGATTACCGTCAGTTCAGCCACTCTCTTAATTGGCATCTTTTTAGGTCATTGGCTGGCTACTAGTAATGGCCCTCAAAAAATTATTTTAACAAAAATTCACCCTAAAAACATTTCTTTTAAATTTATCCAACCCTTACTAGGCATTGAATTAACTACCAAAGGAGGCTTTCTAAAAGAACTTCAACCCTTAAAAAAAGAGGTTGAAAAAACCTTTTGGCAAAAAAAACAAGATCAAGAAGTTAATTCAATTTCTTATTATTTTTTTGATTTAAATACCAGCCGTTGGACTGGTTTTTCCGAAAATGATCAATTTGATCCAGCCAGCTTATTAAAAGTACCCATCATGATAGCTTATTTAAAACGAGCCGAGACCAATCCGGACCTTTTAACTACCAAAATACCTTTTAAAGTACCATCCTCTACCAATAATCCATTTTTAGAATCCGAGCTTAATGACTCAGTAATCAAGCCTGGCCAAACTTACACCGTAGATGAATTAATTAAAATCATGATTCAAAATTCTGACAATGTTGCCAAAGGGCTGCTTTTAAAACTTTTAGAAGAACAACCAGCGCTAATTAGCTGGAAAGATTTAAATGATATTTTTAGCTATTTAGGCATTAATATCAATAACAATCGCGATAAAGATTTAGTTATTTCCGCCCGAACTTATTCTATCTTTTTAAGATTATTATATAATGCCAATTATTTAGACTACGCCTCTTCAGAAAAAGCTTTAGAATTATTAAGCCGATCAGCCTTTAAAGATGGTATTGTTGCCGGCGTACCTAAAAATATTACCGTAGCCAACAAATTCGGTTTTTATGATGCTGATGAAAATGGAAAATTAGTTACCCCTGAATTACATGACTGCGGCATTGTTTTCCACCCCCAAAATCCTTACTTAATTTGTATTATGACCAAGGGCAATGATCCTAGTCATCTGAAAGATTTTATAAAAACCCTTAGTAAAATCACTTACGATTTTGTAGAAAAAAACTTTTAAAACCGACTACCCTGCTTTGTTATCAAGCCTAAATTTATTGAGACCATAAAACAACACAGCCCCGACGCGCGCCAAAGGCGCACGTCGGGGCTGCTCTGTATTTTTAGCACTAACTTCTATTTGGAGCAGCACTTACATTTGCCGCCGCACATTTTTGATAAACCAATCAAACCTAAAATAATTGGCCAAACAATACCTACAAAGCCTTGAGTAAAAATCCCCAAATTGCCTAATAAAATAACCAAGGCAATTAAAAAGATACCCCAGGAACCCATACTGTGGTGTGGACACTTGCAGCACTTTTGACCATTACACATTTCTTCCATATGATTAACTGTTATGTTAATTAAAATTAACTTTTTATTTCATACCCCATTGGCTAAGATGGGTTGGTTTGATAAACTAAAAACTTAAATTTTAAATCCCCTTCGCTCTGAACTTCGGTTTCTGAAACTAATTTAAATCGGTCCGGCAGTGCGGGAAAATAAACATCACAATCAAAAGTCGCCAAAATTCTGGTTAAATAAAGCTTAACACAATCCGGATGTTCAATAGCGGTAGCATAAAGTCTGGCTCCACCAATAACAAAAACCTCAGTTAAATTTTTAGTGGCTAAACTGGCTAAAGCCTGATCCAATGAAGTAAATAACAACACGCCAGCTGGCAATTCTAAATTAACATCTTGATTTAAAACTACATTAAGCCGGTCTTTAAGTGGCCGAAACTTTCTTGGCAAAGAGCGCCAAGTATTACTACCCATAATCACCGCATTATTGCCCGAACCAACGGTCACCGCTACAAAATTCTTAAAATCGGCTTTTAAATGCCAAGGCAGGTCATTATTTTTACCAATGCCCAAATGGTCATCAACCGCTGCAATAATTGAAAATTTCATTTTTAAAATCCTCCGATATTGGCAATCTCCGCCTTAAGAGCAGGCTGCGGATTATAATTTTCCAAGGTAAGATCAAAAACTTTAAAATCATCAATTTCTTTGATTTCCGAATTTAATTTCATAATTGGAAACGGCCGCGGCTCGCGCTTAAGCTGCTCTTTAACGGCGTCAAAGTGGTTAGAATAAATATGAACATCGCCAAAAGTATGAACAAACTCGCCGGCCTCCAAACCGGTAACTTGGGCTACCATCAATAAAAGCAAAGCGTAACTGGCAATATTAAACGGTACGCCTAAAAAGCTGTCCGCGCTCCGCTGATACATGCCTAAATTAAGCTTGTTATTTTCTGTAACGGCAAATTGAAAAGTGGTATGACAAAAAGGTGGCACTTCATTCTTATTTTTTTCCGAAGCCATTTCATAGATAAATTCCGGGTTCCAAGCCGAAACCACGTAGGACTTACGGAAAGGCTTATCTCTTAAGCCTTTGATCACCCAGGCCAGCTGGTCAATTTCCCGGCCATCAGAGGTTGGCCAGCGGCGCCACAGCCGACCGTAAATAGTCACCAAATCACCCCACTCTTTGACAAAATCACTCTCGGCCGGAGACTCTTTTAATTTTTGAATAAATTCCGCCTGGGTAATATCCGGCAAATTATTTTTTAAACAATACTTATGATACTTTTTGTAAGCCCATTCATCCCAAATATGAACATCATTATCCGCCAAATATTTAAGATTGGAATCACCCTTTAAAAACCAAATCAGCTCGGTAATAATGCCACGGGTAAAAACTTTTTTAGTGGTCAGCAGCGGAAAGCCATCTTTTAAATCAAATCTAATTTGCCGCCCAAAAACCGACCGAATGTAAGGCTGCTCAATACCGCGATCGGCATACTGCTGTTTGACTTCGGGGGTAAAAAAAACCTCTTTATCAGAACCATTATCTAAAATATCTTGTAAAAGGTTAAGATATTGATATTCCGGATGTTGCTTGTCCATATAATATAGCAGCTAAATAATAACAAACTAATTAAACTTGAACTTCTTGGCCGCTCGTTGAAACCCGTCCGCCTTGCCATTGGCCACGGTATTGATTGCCTTCGCCTAAGACTTCGTAAAAAACAATATGAACCACCCGAGCGCCAAAGGAAATTTTAATCCGACTGGAGCCCAAATTAGCCAGGCCTAAAGTTAATTCGCCTGAGTAACCAGGTTGAATATTACCATTAAGCAAAAGCAGGCCGGAACGAAAAATGGTCGTGCGAGGGAAAAGCATGCCAAACAAAGTTACCGGCAAATTAACCTTTTCCATGGTTTTAACTAAATAGTATTTGCCTGGCTCAAAAATAAAATAATTTTCCGCCTCAGCTTTGGTTGGATTATAAGCAGCCAACAAATTACTTTTAGGCGTATCCCGCTGCTCCACGCCTAAAAATCCATCGCCGACCAATTCATAAACTTCACTCATCCGCAAATCAAAACCAGCGCCTTCCGGGTTATTCAGTTCCCGATCGCACAAATTTTCAACCAATTTGATTTCTTTGACCAACTCATGAAGTTTTTGAATGCCTAAAATCATAATCAAAAATTTAAGTTAATTTTGGTAAAACATCCGGACACTTAAACCCAGCTTGATCATAATAAATTTTACTTTGATATTGCCTAATAGTAATATTTCTTTTTTGAGCCAATTCCCAAGCCTCTTCTTCTCTTTCCACGCCTTGGCCGTTATCTTTGATCCGGGCATATTCATGCATATAAACAATTTCTTTAATGCCGGCATTGTTCAAATACTTCATGCAATCATAGCAAGGAAAAAGTGTGGTATAAATTGTGGCACCATTTAACCGCCGAGTATCTTGAGCATTAATAATACCATTGACTTCAGCATGCGCTCCCCGATTACGCATCACTTTGCCAGTGGCTTTATCGCCATCAACTTTCCGGCAGCCAACTTCAATACAATGATCGTCGCCCTTACTGGGGCCATTATAACCAATGGAAATAATTTTTCGTTCATCATCAACATAAACCGCGCCGCATTCCACATATTTATCAGCGGCCCGTTTAGAAGCCATAAAGGCAATATTCATAAAAAGTTCATCCCAACTCAACCGATTTTGCTTCGGATTATTAAGAGAAGTGATGTTTAATGGGTTTTTGGGATCCATAATATTCACTGTTTAAGATAGTGAGTTTATCTATCTTAACAAACAAAGCTGCTCCTTGGCAAACCTCAAAATTACTGAGGTTTTTCTTGGCTACGATATTCCCAATGTTCCAAAATATATAAAACCGCTACTACTAAAACTGTAGCCACAATAGCTAATAAATACCAGCCAAAACCCACGGCCATACCCACCGCCGCCGTCAGCCAAATGCTAGCGGCCGTAGTTAGGCCTAAAACGTCTTCGCCGGCCCGAATAATGGCGCCAGCGCCAAGAAAACCAATGCCCGTGACAATCCCAGCCGCAATTTGAGTAACATTAAAACCATAACCCCGATCAGCTATGCCTAAAAAGGATAAAATGCTAAACAGCGCCGAACCCAAACAAACCAAAATTAAAGTTTTATAACTAGCTGGTTTATGAACCCGGTGCCGTTCCCAACCTAAAGCTAAACCCAAAACCACCGCTAAAATTAACCGTAAAATTAACTCACTTTGATTAATTGGCGACATAATAATAAAAAATTACTTAATTAAAATCTTTTTTAAAACCTGGTCCAGCGCGGCTAAAAATTCACGCCTAGTGCCATTATTAGTAATAATAAAATTAGCTTTCTTTTTTAAGGCCTCAATGGTGGCTTCGGTTTCCGACTGATCCTGCTTTAAAAATTTTGACCAAGAAGTTGAGCCGTCACCTTGATTTTGGTTCCGACTAACCGCCCGCTGCCACCTTAATTTAGCCTCGCTCTCTATATAGACTAGAAAAAAATTAAACTGCCTATTAAAACCGACCACATCCGGCCAGCGACGAACTCCATCAATAACAACTAAATTTTGTTTGGCTTGGCTAATTTCGGCCGCCACGGCTTTAGAAAAAGCATCTTGCCCAAAAGCTTGACGCAAGGCCAAGGATATTTTTCTTAAATTTAACCGATTAATTGGCAAATGCAAGCTAGTTAGCATGCCTCGCAGACAATTGGAAAACACAATTAAAGCCACGCCTGGCTTTTTAGCCAGATGAGCTGCCGCCGAGCCTTTACCGGAAGAAATTTTTCCAGCAAAACCAATGACAATTTTTTTCTTCATAATATGAGCATTATACCAAACCGAGTGATTTTTAGCCAAACGAAAACCAGGATCCGGAAAGGACCCTGGGGTTGAACTGCACCGCTCCAAAGCTGAAAGGCTTAAAGCGGAATAATGGCAGAGGAAATGCCGGTAAATTGATTGGCCTCATCGCAGGTCGGGCAACTTCCTGCCCTAAGATAGTGAGTGTCAGGGAAAAACTCCCCTTCCAATCCAGGCTGGACCGCCACAATAAATCCGGGTCCGAATTCAAGCAAGGTGCCACAGCCGGCGCAAAAGACCCGACCCTCTGCTTCATCTGAAAGCGGTTGGTC
Organism: Candidatus Komeilibacteria bacterium; assembly: GCA_026396635.1. Lineage (GTDB taxonomy): Bacteria > Patescibacteriota > Patescibacteriia > UBA1558 > JAPLWL01 > JAPLWL01. Next base: position 6,049 of record JAPLWL010000013.1, read on the forward strand.
AAGGGCATCTGGCTGAGGCACGTGATTGCCCGTTCTCGGTAATCTGTTAGACGGCGCTGAACCAATCAGCTGTTCCGCCAAAATGTTGTCACTCATGCTTTCCTCAATTAAATAGTGATACCATAATCACCCAATAACCATCTAACTAAATAAATAATTATTGGCTGATTACTAAATCTGTTTAAGCCGCCTGAGCCGGCCGCCGCCGCAAATGGCGAGTTGGCTGATAAGGCTGATAACTAGGCCGCATTCTGGCAGTCAATTCTTTTTCTTGATCAGCTAACTTCATCAATAAATCCTTACTAATCGCCTTACTTTGCTCACGGACAACTTCCGATGATTCCATCATGGCCTCGGTAGCTGGCACAATAAAATGGCCATGGGTACCGCCGGCAAACTTGCTTTCATTTAAGGTTAAATCAAGGGGCACGGTAACCAATAAACCTTCTGGCGTCTGATAATCAATAAAACCATCAACGCCGTGACGCAAATCCAAGATTGAATTAACGGCGGTAAAAAATTTTACCGCACCGCCTCGGGCCGCCAAAGCTTCACTCAAATAGCGATGAAGCCAATAAGCCAACGGGTAGCGCAAGCTAGGTTGAGCCGGATCATACGGCTGTTTAAAATTCTCCTGGATTCTTCTAACAATTTCCATCACCGACCGAAATGGCAAATAATCCACGTGACCTTCTTGATTTTTCACGCGTTCCGGTGATTGCTCACCAATTAAAATGCGCTCTGCGTCTTTACCCTGCCTATATAATGTCCATTCTGGTTTAAAACTCATAAAATAGCCTATTTAAGCTACTCTTTGATATAATACACTAAAACTAAGTATTTGTCAATAGAGAATACATACACATCAAAAAAGCCCCAGATTAAGGGGCTTTTAAAAACTTAAATTTATCTAACTTAGATGGCCAATTTAATGCCAGGGCCCATGGAAGATGACAAGGTAACTGACAAAATAAACGTGCCCTTGGTTGTTTCCGGTTTAGCTCTTTTAACGGTTTCTACGGCCGACTGAATATTTTCCAGTAAATCCTTAGCCTCAAAAGAAGCTTTGCCAACAATAAAGTGAAGATTGCCAGAATCATCATTCTTATAAGAAGCCATACCCTTCTTTAGGTTCATAATGGTCTTTTTGATATCAGTAGTCACGGTACCATCTTTGGGATTAGGCATTAAACCTTTTTGACCCAAAGTTTTGGCAATCGCCGCCAAATTTTTCATCACTTCCGGCGTGGCCACGGCCACTTCAAAATCACACTTGCCAGTTGTTTTAATTTGGTTAATCACCTCTTCGGTACCAATTAAATCTGCACCAGCTTCTTTAGCGTCTTTTTCCAAATTAGCTGGCACAAAAGCCACCACCTTTTTGGTTTTACCAGTGCCATGCGGCAACATTAAGGAACCGCGCACTTGCTGATCACTTTTTTTAGTATCAATTCCCAAATGAAAATGAAGTTCAATTGAAGAATCAAACTTAGTGGTAGCGGTTTCTTTAGCCAAAGCCACGGCTTCAACTAACGGATACTTTTTCAAGCGATCCACTTTAGCGGCATTAGCCGCAATTCTTTTAGCAATTTTTGCCATATATTATTTTCCTTCTGTGGTACGAACCCTATAAATAAATAATAGGTCCCACCTCTTATTCATTTAATATACTTAAAATATTAATTAACCTTCTACAGTTACACCCATTTGCCGAGCCGTGCCTTCAACAATTTTCATGGCCGCTTCAATGTCATTGGCATTTAAGTCAGGCATTTTCTTTTCGGCGACCGACCGAATTTGCGCTTTGGTAATTTTACCAACCTTCTGCTGCAAGGGCTTGGCCGAACCTTTGGCTAGGCCAATGGCCTTTTTAATCATTTCTGAAGTGGGCGGAGTTTTTAAAACAAAACTGTAAGTCCGGTCTTCATAAATGGTTACCTCGGTTGGGATGGTATCACCGGCCATAGTCTTGGTGGCTTCGTTGAACTTTTGGCAAAATTCACCAATGTTCAAGCCATGAGGACCAAGGGCCGTTCCAACTGGCGGCGCCGGATTGGCGGCCGCGGCTTTGATTTGAATTTTAACTACGGTTTTTATCTTTTTGACTGCCATATATTTATAATCCTTGATGGTCTTTATCGTAGAAGCCCGACAAAAACTTTAATAATTTGCTTATTTAAACTTTTTTAACTTGTAAGAAATCCAATTCCACTGGCGTTTCGCGGCCAAACATGGAAACCAGCACCTTAACCTTGCCGCGTGCCTCATCAATTTCACCCACCTTGCCTTCAAAATTCTTAAACGGACCATCCACAATTCTCACTGAATCGCCAATGGTCACATCCAAAGTGTAATTTGGCTCTTCAATACCCATCCGGCGTTGCAATTCTTTAATTTCCTCTTCCGAAACCGGCGTTGGGGTAGTGCCAGAACCAACGAAACCAGTCACGTTAGGGGTATTTCTAACCACATACCAAGAATCATCATCCACCACCATATTCACCAAAACATAGCCAGGAAAAATCTTTTCCCGCAGCGTTGTGCGCTTGCCGTTTTTAATCTTAATCTTAGTTTCCGTGGGCACCATCACGTCAAAAATTTTATCTTCCATATCCAAAGATTCAATCCGTTGCTTTAGATTGCGCATCACGTTTTCCTCATAGCCAGAATAGGTGTGCAAGACATACCAACGTCGGCCTTCTTGCGATGTTTGTTTTGGCATAGTTTTAGAAAATTACCTATTGATAAACAGCTGCAAAATCCAACTAAAAAGATAGTCGGCCGCGCCCAAAAAAATTGCGACCCCCAAAGAAATAGCAATTACCATAATGGTGTGATTGCGAGTCTCTTTACGAGTTGGCCAAGAAACCTTTTTTAGCTCAGCCACGCTTTCTTTAAAATATTGAGAAATTTTACTCATAACCGAATTTTATTTGGTCTTTAAAAACCCCTTTCGGGGCTATATTTAACGTAGTTATACTACCACAAGCTAAATTTTTTGGCAAGCACCCCTGTATTTAGGCAAGTCGACAAAAAAAGAGTACCATTCCTTTCTACTTATTACCACTAAACACGTTTAAAAACCAATTACTTATTCTTTTAAAAAATCCTAAATTTTTCACTCGCACGTTAATATTATTTAATTGTTGAGTATTTATTTCTAAGGCAGGAGTAGCCTGAGGTTGTATATTTTTAAAGTTAGTAGTAGTGGCTTGTGGTCGCAGCAACGACGTGGACGTGTTAATTATTTTATTATTTTTAATTTGTGATTTATTTTGTATTTCAAATACAGGGGCAGGTTTTCCCATTATTGAATTAGGCTGTAATTGTATTGTAGTTGTGGGGGTAGTTGTAATTATAGGCACACACAAAGTTTGATCGCTATTAAATTGATAGCCGGAGCCACATTCACAATAGTAATTTTTTGATTCATCTAAATTCCAATAAGCATTTTTTGCCTTGCAAGATCTAGCAATTAAAAGCAAGTCATTAATTTGCTTCTGATCTTCAGTTTGTTTTTGTTGATAATTCAGTGATACTTGACTATATTCTTGTTGTATTTTATTTTGTTGAGCTATTTTTTGACTCTGATCACTCCAACACTTTTGATATGATTGTTGCGCGGCGTCATAAGAATTGATCCACGCTTGGCAGCTGTCTATTTTTTGTTGATATTCATTTTGAGTTGAACGTATAGCTGCCGCACCATCAGGAGAGCCTATTAAACCACGGGCTATATTATCAGCCTCAGTCTGTTGTTCGGCTATACGTTTTAATTCTTGCAAAGAACTAATATTACAAGTTGGGTAACCGCCATAAAGAGCTGGGTTTAAATAGCTACACGAGTCTTTGGGTTGAGCACATTCAACCATTGATTTATAACTAACTGAACTATTTTTCCAGCCGTCATAACAAATAACACTACCATCAAAATCTGATCCAGCTGAACAACTCACTCCGCCGTGTCCAGAGCAAGCACCAGAAGTTGCCCAAACAACTTTTAAAGACAAAAAAACAGAGATAAAACCCAATGATATAATAAAGACTCTTTTCATACTTACTATCCACAAAATCAAAAATATTACCACCATCGTTCAAGCACAACCAAAAACACAACTAATATACATTAGATACCGTCTAGATTCCGGATCAAGTCCGGAATGACAATATTTTTTAAATCAACTAGAAATCTAAATTCTTAACGTTTTTGGCGTTACTTTGGATAAAGTGTTTTCTGGGGCCAACTTCCGAACCCATTAAAATATCAAAAACTTCATCCACCTTAGCCGCGTCTTCCACCGTCACCTGCTTCATAATCCGGGTGGCCGGACTCATGGTAGTTTCCCATAATTGAGGCGGATTCATTTCACCCAAACCTTTGTAACGTTGAATATTAAATTTAATACCACCAACTTCAGTCACTTCTCCTACACCCTGCTGATCAACGTTTTCTTCACCGCCTTCTTCAACAATTTTTTCTTTTTCTTTAGCTGCTACTTTGGCCAAGCCCTTGTCTTTAGCAATTTTCATCAGCTCTTCCTTATTTTTTTCCAGCTCATGATCAGAATAAATATAACGGGCTTCTTTGCCAACCTGCAACCGATACAACGGCGGCTGAGCAATATACAAATGACCTTGGTGAATAATTTCCGGCAAATAGCGGTAAAACAAAGTTAATAATAAAGTACGGATGTGGGCGCCATCAACGTCAGCATCGGTCATAATAACAATCCGGTCATAACGCAAATCATCAATCTTAAACATTTCTCCAATGTTAGTGCCCAAGGCAATAATTAATGATTTAATTTCGTTATTGGCCAGCATCCGGTCCAGCCGGGCTTTTTCCACATTTAAAATTTTACCGCGCAAAGGCAAGATGGCCTGAAAGCGCCGATCCCGGCCTTGCTTGGCACTACCACCGGCTGAATCTCCTTCTACTAAGAATAATTCACATTCCGACGGATTGCGACTGGAACAGTCTGCCAATTTACCCGGCAAGGTTAAGCCTTCTAGAGCGCCTTTGCGCAAAACACTTTCCCGGGCAGTTTTAGCCGCCAATCTGGCTTGAGCCGCCAAAACAACTTTGCCAATAATCTCTTTGGCCTCTCTGGGATTTTCTTCCAAAAAAGCGGCAAAATAATCGCTCACTACGCCTTCTACAGCCGGGCGTACTTCCGCATTGCCTAATTTGGCTTTGGTTTGACCTTCAAACTGCGGCTCTTTAAGTTTAATGGAAACTACCGCGGTTAAACCTTCCCTGGTGTCTTCTGAAGTTAAATTATCATCTTTTTCTTTTAAAAAATTATTTTTCCGAGCATAAGCATTAACTGCCCTAGTTAAGGCCGACCGAAAACCCAATAAGTGCATGCCACCTTCCAAGGTAAAAATATTGTTAGCATAAGTATAAACAGCTTCTCGGTATTCCCCAGTGTACTGCAAGGCCACTTCTACCTGTATGTCATTTTCTACTTCTTTACAAACATAAAAAACTTTTTCCTGCCGAACCTCACTATTATGATTCAAATGTTTAACGTAGGACTCAATACCGCCTTCAAAATAAAAAATATATGGATTAACCGCGGCTTTATTCCGCTCGTCCACTACTCTAATTTTAATACCCTTGGTTAAGTAAGCCTGCTGACGCAAATGATCTAAAATCAAATTCCAATCAAACTCTAAAACCGAAAAAATTTCCGAATCTGGTTGAAAAATTTGCTTAGTGCCGGTACCAACGCTTTTGCCTTCCGGCTTAACTTTAAATTGGGGCTTGCCGCGCTTATATTCCTGAATCCAAACCCTGCCCTCCCGCATAACTTCTGAACGCATCCAGATTGATAAAGCATTAACTACCGAAATACCCACGCCATGCAAACCGCCGGAAACCTTATAGCCACCCTCGCCGAACTTACCGCCGGCATGCAACTTGGTCATGACCGTTTCTAAGGCAGAAACCTTGGTTACTTTATGAATATCAATAGGGATACCGCGGCCATTATCCGCCACCGAAACCTTACCTTCTGGCAATAACTTTATTTCTACTTCTGTACAAAAACCAGCCATGGCTTCATCAATGGAATTATCAACGGCTTCCCAAATTAAATGATGCAATCCTTCTTTAGCAGTATTGCCAATATACATGCCGGGCCGCTTGCGGACCGGCTCCAAACCTTCTAAAACTGTAATTTTAGAAGCATCATAATCTGAACTCTTAGCAGCAATTTTAGGCATAATTTAAAAAAATTTCATAAAAAATGACATAGGTATTATAGCAAAAAAAGGCCACTTTGACCAGTCTAAATTATCAACTTGTTGATAAAAAATAATGGCTAACATTAGCCATTATTTAACTATTATCATTTTATAAAACCTTACCGGCCAATCGCCTGATGCTCCTTCTCTAAAATAGCCAATAATTTTGCCTTTATCTTCTCAACCTCTTCCATGGTTAAAGTCCGATCCAGGGCCTGTAGAGTCAGTCTAAAGCCTAAAGATTTTTTATGATCAGCCCAAGGAAACACATCAAACAAAGTAACTGCCGCTACCAAAGAACTAGCCTTCTTAATGGTCTCTTCTAAATCAGCCCAAAATACATTTTCTGGCGCCACTACCACCAAATCCTGAATCATTGCCGGAAATTTCTGGAGCGAATGATATTGTTTATTTTCACTTACTCCTTTAACTAAGGCTTGAAAANAAATCTAGCTCAACAAAAACTCCGGTAAAAGCTTCTTTATTGCCTAAAACTAGTTCGCCTTGATATTCTGGTTTTAAAAAGCCTAAATGACCTAAAGTCCCCTGCTCATTCACTAAAGCCAGGCAGCGACTAGCATCCGCCCAAACTGGTGCCTCTTGATTGGCTTGCCAATTAAAAGACACCTGTAACTCTGCCAATAGCCCCTCTACTACTCCCTTGAGGCTAAAAAATTCTTCTGGCTGGTCTTTTCTAACTAACTTGGCTAAAGCCAAATGATAGGGCTGACGCGATAAAAATTCTTTTTTGGTTTGATCCGTGCTAAACTCACCCGGCCGATTAATAAAAACTCGATCTAATTCAAACAAATTTAAATTATCTTGCCAACGCAAATTATCGTAAAGGTTTTTTACCAAGCTTGGGATTAAACTGGGCCGCAACAAATTCTGATCCGGCGCAATAGGATTAATCACCTCAATCGCCTCTTTGGGATTAAAACCTAAGGCAGTTAATTGCCTGCTGCCAATAAAAAGATAATTATAAACTTCCGTAAAGCCAGCCGCCAAACTCAACCAAGTTTTAGCTTGCCGCTCTTTTAATTTGCTAATATTAGTTTCCGGCAAAACCAAATCAATATGCGGCAAAGTGGGCGGCAAATTGTCATAACCATAAATCCGAGCAATTTCTTCAACCAAATCAATTGGCTCTTTAATATCTTTAGTCGCCCTAAAGGGTGGCACACTAATTTGCCAAATACCTTTTTTTTCTTTTACTCCAAAAGATAACCGTTCTAAAATATTTTTCATGGTAACTGGCGACAAGTCGTGACCAATCCGCTTTTGGGCAAAGGCAATTGGTAAATCAATCACTACCGACGCTGGAGCTTTAGGAAAATGATCGGCAATGGCCACAATTTCAATTTGGGGCTGAATAGTTTTTAATAAACTAATCAGCCGGCCCATAGCCAGCTCTGGCAAAGTGGCGTCCAGGGCTTTTTCAAATCTACTGCTGGCTTCGGTTCGGTTATTTAACTTAAGCGAAGCCCGACGAATTAAAACCGGCTCAAAGTTGGCTGCTTCTAAAATTATCTCGGTGGTGTGTTCAGAAATGGCACTGGCTAGCCCGCCCATAATACCAGCTAAAGCTATTGGCTTGGTTTGATCGGCAATCACCAACATTGAATCATCCAGGCTGTAATTTTGACCATCTAAACAAATTAAATCCTCGCCTTTTTTAGCCCGGCGAACCACTATGGTTCTATCAACTAACTGAGCCGCATCAAAAGCATGCAACGGTTCAGCCGTTTCTAACATGACGTAGTTAGTTAAGTCAACCAAAACATTAATTGGCTTACTGCCCACGGCTAGCAGCCGTTGCTGCAACCACTTGGGCGACGGCTCCACTTTAACATTTTTTATCCAAGCCCCCAGATAACGAGGACAATCAGTTTCATTTTCTACCACTACGGTTAAGCCGCCGGTTTTTTTAAGTAATTCTTTAAGTGAATTTACTTTGGGTAAATTAAACTTGGTTTCGTAAATAGCGGCAATTTCCCGGGCCAGACCCAAATGACCCCAGAGATCCGGCCGATGATTCATTGATTTATTTTCAATTTCCAAAACTTGATCATTAAAGCCTAGTGCTTTAGCGGCCAACTCGCCAACAATGGCTTCTTTGGGTAATTCTAAAACGCCAGTTTCCGGACTTGAACCTAAACCAATTTCCGAACCAGCACAAATCATGCCAAAGCTCTCTACGCCCCTAATTTTAGCCGCTTCCAGGGTAACTAAGTCCCCTTGTCCATGCCAACGCACCCGGCTGCCCGGCAAAGCCACCACGCCCTTAAAACCCTCATAAATATTAGTGGCGCCACAAATAATTTGAATAACTTTATTATGTCCAATGTCAACTTGGCAAACTTGCAATTTATCAGCTTGCGGATGTTTAACTAAATTTAAAATCTCTCCCACCACCATGTTTGTAAACTGTTCAGCCTGATGTTCTATGCCCTCTACTTCAACCGTAGCCATGGTTAAACGAGCGCCTACCTCTTCTAAAGAAACGTCTGCTGGTAAATTAACAAATTCTTTTAACCAATTAAACGATACTTTCATAAATTTAAAATTGCTGTAAAAATCTAAGGTCGCCGGATTGCAATAACCGAATATCATCAATTAGATATTTCATCATGACTAACCGAGTCAAACCCAAGCCAAAAGCAAAACCGGAATATTCATTAGGATCAACGCCGCCGGCTTCCAAAACGCGCGGATGAACCATGCCGCAGGGCATTAATTCCACCCAGCCCGATTGTTTGCAAACCGAACAGCCATCGCCATTACAAATTAAACAATTAATATCCAATTCAAAACCCGGCTCCACAAACGGAAAAAAGCCCGGCCGCAGTCTGATTTTAACTTCTTTTTTAAAAATAGCGGACAACAAGGCTTTCATGGTGCCAACCAAATGACCAATGGAAATATCTTTGTCCACCATTAATCCTTCTAACTGATAAAAAGTGTGATCATGGGAGACATCGGTAGATTCCGCTCGAAAAACCCGTCCCGGTACAATAATCCGCAAAGGTGCGCCATATTTTTCCAAGGCCCGCACTTGGGTGTTGGAGGTTTGCGTCCGTAGGAGAAAACCATTTTTTAACCAAAAAGTGTCTTGAGTTTCCCTGGCCGGATGACTGTCTGGAATATTAAGCGCGCTAAAATTATAATAATCCGATTCCAACTGCGGCCCATCCAGCACCATAAAGCCAAACTGTTGAAACAGATCTTCCAGTTGATATTGAATAATGGTATTGGGATGCAAATGACCAACGGACGGTTTGATCCCTGGTTGGGTTGGATCAAAAAAACCCAACTGTTCAACCGGTTGAAAATTAGCCTTAACTTCCTCCACGGCCCGAGCCACCTCTTCTTTAACTTCATTAGCCAATTGACCAACCACCGGCTTAGCCTCTTCAGATAGATCTTTTAGGCCTTTTAAAAGCTTAGTTAATTCCCCATTGCGACCCAAATACTTTTTTTCCACGGCTTCCAACTCCCGAGCCACCCGGCTCTGTTTAATTTCAGCCACGGCTTGTTGTAATAATTTTTTTAATTGATTTTCCATACTAACCTTAGGCTTGTTTTTTCCTTAATGACAAAATAAAAAATTCAATTACTGCTAAAAAGAGAACCAACAAAGCTACATTGAGCCAAGTTAATAATTCTTTGGTTTGTAAATAAATTGCTACTACCACAATTAAAGACCACCACAAGGACTGACGCAAAGAACGCTGAGCATTTTCCGATGGATCCAAATAGACCCGGGTAAAAATTTTTCGGCAAATAAAACTGACTAGCGCCAACCAAGAGGTCAACATCACAAAAAAGGCCAAATAAAACAAAATAAAACCCAACGAACTTGCCTGCGTTGGATCAATGATGTTAACCACGCCAATAAAAGCCAAAGTGGTAATTGCCGCAGCCAGGCCCAAAATATAAAGGAATTTTCTAACTGTCATATACAAAAAGGATTGATTGGCTCTGATATTATACTAAAAAGCCTTATATAAATCAATTTTTAGTTTCAATCGCCCGTACCTTAATATTGCTCTTAGCCAATTCGGCTAAAATACGCTTTTCGTAAAATTTAAGCTCATTAAACCAAATTAATTTAGAAACTGCCACCACGATTAAATCATTATCCAGCCGAATTGGCATGACTTGGATTTGCAGCTCCGGCGGCAAGATTTGCTTAAAAACTTTTTTGACCCGATCCAAACTTTGTAAAGCCGAGAGTTGCTTTTTAAAATCTTTAACCTTCAACCATTTCCGCAAAGCGGTTTTCATTGATTCCATACTAATGATTCCGTGCCTGGTTAAACTTAACCACCTGTTTTTGGCGGAAAGTAGCTGGCGTCCGATAAGCCGGACTACCGCGGCGATTACCAATTTTAGATCTATTTTTCATGAAGCTTTTCTTGTTGATCTAATCGAGTTAAAATTTCCGTCATCATTAAATCTTGCTTTTCTAAGTGCAAGAGAATGGTCTCAATTTCCCTGGCCGACTGGGTATTAAGCTTAAAGTCAGCCTCGGTTCTGGCCTCAGCCCGGCGTTCTTGCAAGTTCTGACCCACCATAATGAGCGGCAGAAAAACCAATTGCAAATAACCAGAAGAAATATACTGAACTACTGGAATAGCGTCGGTCCAAACCAAGGGCACTGTTACTAAAATAATACAAAAAATAGCAAAAGGCACCGTGCCAATTCTATTGGTTATCCAAACGGCCACCCGTTCCAGACGTTTTAAGTTTTCCCGATGTTCCAGATTAGGATTTTTCATTGAGGAATGAAGTTGTTTTAACTCCGAAGCCGTTAAAGGAGAATATTGATTAGTCATAGTTAGTAAATTAATAAGCTTAATTTAAATTAAAAATTTAAGAGCCAAATTGAATAAGTTAAATAAGTAGCAAAGGCTACCCAAAAGGCATAAGGCGCCAATAACCAAGCAGCTAAACGAGAAATGGGCGCAATTAAGGCAATTAATAAAACTACCGACACGCCCAAACAAGCCGCCTCAATAATAGCCGGCGCTATTAGATGCTGATTAAAGAATAACCAGCTCCAAAAAATGTTTAAAACTGCATTAAACACAAAAATCAAACCGATAAAAAACAACAATTTAGATTTTTTTTCTTGCTGCCAAACAATTAAGGCTGAGATCATGGTCAAAATAAAAATTATTGTCCAAGCCAAGCCAATCACCCAACCCGGTGGCGTAAACCACGGAAAGCTCAATGAATTATACCAGACACTCTGGATATTGGTCAGCCAACTGCCAATTACGGCCGTTAGAATTGTTATCAATGGAATAATAAAATAATTCGTCTTCATATTAAAATTTGATTATTTTTAATTGGAAATGATTATTGGCAGAATCAATCTGACTAATTCCACCAATGGGAAAAGTAAATTGTGGGTCAGTATGGCCAAAATCCAAATTAGCTACCACTGGCAGATGATTCAGCTCTTTTTTAGTTTTAATAATCCTAATTAATTTTTCTTTAGTCATATTGCTAGCTTTTTGAAAGCGGCCGATAGCTAAACCTTTGACACCACTAAAATCCGGCAAATGGATTAACGACTGTAAATCCCGATCAAATATTTCTGGAAATACAATCTCATCATCTTCTAAAAATAAAATGGAGTCAGTTAAGTCGGGAAAATATTCCGTGCCTTGAAGTAAGTTGAAAGTGCACAAATTACCGCCTAAAATAATTCCCTCAGCCAAGCCTTCATTAATAATCCAGGGACCTTCATTGGTTATCAACTTCCTGTTTTGCTGATCTAAATACCAAACATCATCACTCCACTGCTGACTAGGCTCAAGCACAAAAGTTTCTGAGTCTAGTAAACATTTTTTCATATATTCCAAAGTATAATCAAAATATAACTTTTGGCCGAATGAAGAATAAGACGGCCCGTAATAATTAACTAGCCCAGTTTTAGCATACAAAGCATCACTGATGGCCGTGGTATCAGAGTAACCGCAAAAAATTTTAGGATTGCTTTTGATTAAATCCCAATCTAAATACCGAAGTAATTGATTACTATTAAACCCACCAATAACACTAAAAATTGCTTTAACATTTTTATCTGAAAAAGCTTGATGTAAATCGGCCACTCTAGACTCAATTGAACTGGAATCAAATTCATCAATTTCTTCAACATGCTGGCCAAAAGATAATTCAAGACCCAGTTGGGCAAAGCGCTGTTTAGCAATCATTCGGCAATCTTCCCTAATAATTGCCAAAGAATTGGCCGGGGCAATAACCCTAACCTCGTCACCGGGTTGTAATTTTTTAGGAAAAATTGGTTTCATATAATTTTATTGACGGTTTTTGATCTTTTGTAAATTGATTTTTTCTTTTCTGGATAATTTTTTAATTTTGGCTTCTTGTTTGGCGGCTAAAGATTTTGTTTTTAACTTCTTGGAATAAACCAGCTTAACTGGCCGCCGGCCGCTGGTATATTTAGCCCCCAAAGGTGAATGATTATGCTCCCAAATTCGCCTTTTTAGATCCGTGGTAATACCGGTATAAAAAGTCCTATCTTTACATTTTACAATATAAACCTGCCACATATAAAGCTTAAATAATATCCTGACAATACCGGCATTTGGCATGATTTTTCAAAAACTCCGGAAAATCAAAATCTCTGATTTCTTGAATTACGCCAATAATTTCTTCACGCAATTTATCCAGTTCTTTATCTGTGCCAATGACCGGCACCAAAGAACCGCCTTCTTCTAGATAATAATATAACAATTCGGCAATTTTACTGGCCGGCAAAATATCCCGCAGGGCCAACTGATAAATCAATAATTGCTTTTTATCATCACTTTCTAATTTAGCTTTGGGTTTGCCGGTTTTATAATCAACTACCCGTAACTGATTGCCGCCAACTTCATCTACCCGGTCAATCTTACCGGTTAAACTGTATTCCCCCACTTTGATATTAAACATTTTTTCTAGATACAAAACCTTAACCTGTTGATTGATTTCATTGTAATAAAAATCTTTTAAAATAGCCTTACCCTTCTTTTTATATTCTTCTTTCATGGCCTTGGTTTCATACCAATCATCCTGCCAATTTTTAGCGTATAGAGCCAACAGTTCATCCAAAGACACTAAGCCAGACGCGCCAGCAACTGTTTGCGGCGCAGTAGCGCCAAATAAAGAATTTTGATTAAAACTAGATCGTTTTTTTATTTCTTCAAAAAAATTCTGCAGCGTGGTATGAATAGTATTGCCAAAACTTAAAGCCGGCGCGCCCGGTAGTGGCAAGCGGACAATGTAACGGTAATAATAAGTGCGCGGACAATTTTGAAAATCTTTAATTTGAGTATAAGAAAATTTTTGTGGCAGCAAGGTTTTCCAAATTTGCGGCGTACTTTTAGTTTTATTAGCTTTAAAATTATTGGCCAGCAATAATTCTTCTGACTTTTCAGACACTGGTTCCGCAAAACCCAAATCTTGCAAAAATTGAGAAATTTTCTTTTTGCGTGCGCCGCCATAATCCTGAGCCGAGGTGAAAAAAATACCTTTTTTAGCCCGAGTCATAGCTACATAAAATAACCGACGCTCTTCCTGTAAATGAATATCACCCTCCGGAATAATTTCCTTAACCAAAGCATCTGGCAAATCAATGGCTTCATTGCGGGCCCGGGTTGGAAACCGCTGATCCACCATGTTAACCACAAAGATATAAGAAAATTCTAAGCCCTTAGCCCCGTGCACGGTCATAACTTTAACCATGTCCGGGCCGGCTTCTTCAGCCAAGGGCTGCAAACTGCCTTGTTCCCCGGCTTCCAATTCCAAACCCAGCTGAGTTAAAAAATTTTTAACCGAGGCGTCTTGATTCAGTTCTTCAAAGGCCTTAATTCGCTTGTAAAATTGATTAAGATAAGAAAATTGCTGGCGCTTGGCCAATTCGGGCAAACCATCAATATATTTCAAATAATGACTGTCATTTAAAAAATCAAACACCAACCGGCTGGCTTTTTCAGTTCGAGCCAGCGCACTGTATTTTTCCACCAAGGCAATGATAGTTCTGAGGGTTTGAAAAGATTGAGTTTCCAAAGACACTAACGCCGGCGCTTGCATCACCACTTCATATAGCGATAACGCCTTGCGCTTAGCCGTAGCTGCTAACTGGCTGATTTCCAACATACTTAAATTAAACATCGGCATGGTTAGCACCCGATAAACCGCGTCTGATTCTTGATAATTATCCAACAAACGCAAAAAAGAAATTAAATTTAAAATAATATCCTTGCCATACAAACCCTTGCTGGCCACAAATTGAAAAGGAATGCCAGCCTGCTCCAGCCCGGCCGTAAAAACCTTAGCTTGGTCATTAGCCCGCACCAACACCGCAAAATCATTCCAATTTAATTCCGGATCCTCATCAGCTAAGGCTTGAATTTTTTTAATTACCAAAGCTACTTCTTCTTCAGCGCTGGGTGCGTGTAAATGTTCAATAATACCCTTACTGCTTAAAGGCGATTGTAACTTTTTGGATAATTTTTTATTACCAACGCTCAGCTTAACTTCCAACCGTTCTGGATTATTCAACTGAATAAAATTATAAGACAAATCCAAAATATTTTGCCGACTACGATAGTTAGTGGTTAAAAACAGTTCTTGGCTGCCCGGATAATCAGCCTTGAATTGCAAAATGTTACTAATGGAGGCGCCGCGGAATTTATAAATAGCCTGATCATCATCGCCGACTACGGTGATATTATTAACCGGTGCCGCCAATAGCTTTAACAACTGATATTGAGCGTAGTTGGTATCTTGAAATTCATCAACTAAAATATATTTAAATTTTTTCCGATAGAAATCTAAAATCTGCGGCCGAGTTTGCAACAATTCCAAAGTATAATTAATTAAGTCACCAAAATCCAAAAAATTATTATCCAGAAGTAATTTTTGATAAACATGGTAAGCATTGGCAATTTCTTCTAGCCGCCGAGCTTCCAAACCAGCTGCCTCATCCTTGCGCAAATCATTATCCAGACGATACTGTTCGGCGTAAGCTAAATAATCTGCCGGTTTAACTAATTCATCTTTACAACGGGAAAAATGCCGCACTAAACTCTCTACAAATTTAGTTGGGTTGCCTAAGGGACGATAATAATCCAAATTAAATTTATCCAAATTATTTCGGACCAAGAGCCAACTTTCGGTAGAGCCTAACAATTTAAATTCATTAGTAAGACCTATGTCCAGCGCATGATTTTCTAATAATTTTTGGCCAAAAGCATGAAAGGTTTGAATCCATAAATCAAAATAGCCTAAAGGCAATAATTTATCTACTCGATCTTGCATTTCGCCGGCGGCTTTGTCAGTAAAAGTTAAAGCCAAAATTTCATCTGGCAATACTTTTTTTTCTTTAATCAAATAACAAATCCGCTCAGTGATAACGGTGGTTTTGCCAGTACCAGCACCAGCCACAATTAACAGCGGCCCGCCATCATGGGCAACGGCTTGTAATTGCTCCGGATTCAAACGACTAGTAGTAGACTTAGTTACTAATGGTTTTGACGCGATGGTCTTAACGGCTTTTTTTATGGCTTTTTTAGGCATAAATATAACTCCATTGTAACGGAAATAAAGGATAAAAACAATCCAAAGATTACCTCACTTTTAACAACACAATTGACAAAAAGACAACCCTTACCTATAATTATCTTTCCGTTCTTAAGCCACCTCCGCCTCCATCAAACAAATCAGGATTGATCAATGGATCAAAAAACCAAACCAGCAATCAATCCTTTCTATCAAGAGTTGATTGACCTAGGCCAAATCTCTTTGGTTATTTTATGTGCCGGGCCGGCAATCTTGCCCTACTTACCGCGTACCCCTTCTTTCAACGACTGGGTATTGGTCTGGGAAGGCGCAGCTGAAGGCAGTGAATTACAACGACTGGCTCGGATCAAGTTTGAAGGCTTTCACCCAACTTTCTCTCGTTGGAAAAAATTCTGGTATGAACTCTTAGGAATCGCGATCAGATATAGTTCTAAATCAGAAAACTGCGAGAAGTTGACCGGCAAATTAGAGAGACTGATCGTTCAAGAAATGAGTTGCTTGGCTAAGAGCTTTGATCAGTGGGAATTTGTCTGGGAATTTGCTGACTGCCTCAAAGATAAATCATTACTGACCCTCGCTTTAACCCAACTGACCAAGCTGGCCGAAACTGATCGTCAGTTAAGCTTGGTAGCTTATTGGGCCAAACTCAATCAAGATGACTGAAACCACCAGATTTAAGAGGGCATTCGCATCATCCAGCGGATGCCCTCGTTACATTTTATAAAGCCTTTTATGAATAAAATTTCTTGACATTATTTTCTAAACATGATATTAAATCATAGTCTTACAGATTTTTATAGTTTTTGAGGCAGAGCCATTAATCCTCTTAGCCATTTCTAGGATGATGGCTTACCTTCCGACATTAGCCTGGTCTTACTCCATTCCAGAAACCCTAATGTCGGAAGACCTTTGGCTGATCAATTATTCGTCCACCCAGACCGGGGACGAGACTCCGGAGGTTGGTTGATCAGCCTAGATTTTGCAGCGAACCGATAAGCGCTAAAACCACCTTGGGGCGCAAACTCGGTTCAGCTTCCGGCGTTTGAGAGATAAACTGACAAAGGGGCCGCCCTAGGTCAGCCACTCCTCACCCTAAAACGCCGGGAGTCTTTACAGGGGTGGGTTCAGCCACGCTATACCTCTTCGGTACCACATCGAGGAAAGAGCTGACCCACCCAATACGTTTGCCGGCGGTCGGGATGCGAGCTTCTGACGCACGGGGGTTTTTACCTCTGTCGCCTCGTCCGAGCTCTATCCCGGCCCCGGCAAAATTCACTTACCAAACCGGCATCCCCCGTCCTCTCGTTGTGGGATTAGCCGGCTTAATTCCGGCGCTGCTGAGACTGACGAACAGACGGACAACCAACTGTCCCCATCGTCTACATCAAGGTCTCACATTCCAAGGCGCCGGAAGACTTGCAGGCGAACCAACCGCTACCGCTCCCCAAATATAGGGACGGCCCGTTGGTTCGCCTCATTCAATCACCAAAGACTGTGCCGAAATCGAACCCTATGCAGGGTCAGATAAACCAAATCTTCATCGACTTTCGGCACTTCAATAGACAATCCGCTCGCTAGAGACATTTAAATCAGAATTCGGTCAATCACCCGCATCAACCTTCTGAAATAAATGATCTCAGTGAGCGGATTTTTCGTTACACAAAATCCCCGGAATTGCCGACCTGGGTAGAGCCACAAAATTTTGTGGCTCTACGGTTAATGGCAATT
>JAPLWL010000045.1:0-469 GCA_026396635.1 Candidatus Komeilibacteria bacterium
AATGATTCGGTCACTTGGCCATAGATTTTATCCTGTAAGCCAGACCAAAGGCCAGGAATGGTTAATTTGCTGGCTGGGGCTAGTAGAAAATTATCGCTATTTTGGTCGGCCGTAACTGTGGCTTTGATTTTTTGATGAGCCAGGACAGTGACAGGTTTGTCTAAACGAAAGAGTAAATTGTCTGTTGTAATAAAACGAGTGGTGGCAATTAAGCTTTGATTTTTAGAAGAGTTATTAATAATTTCAATTACTCCGTTAATGGGGGCATTTTGCAAAGACGAGGAGCTGGCTAAAAACATATCACTCACTTCGCGTTCGTAAGTTTTAAGATAACCAGGTAGTTGATTGGCGGTAGTCGTGCCGATTTTTTGGTCAACAATGTTAGCAATCAGCCCAACTTTTTGTTCTTGCCAAGCTGGTTTAACAATAATAGAAGCGCCGCTTAAGGAATAGTAGAAGACCAAGATAA
>JAPLWL010000045.1:539-7424 GCA_026396635.1 Candidatus Komeilibacteria bacterium
ATAATTACTAATATTGCCAAAGCCCCCAAACCTAAAAGCAGGTAATTATAAAGCGGCGGCAATGGTAGGGAATGAGAATAAGTTCGACGAGTCATAGACTTTTATTTTTATTAGCGACGTAGAGCGAGGGAGTATGAAAATTTATTTTTATACTCCCGAGCCGAGGAGCTAGTATAGGTTAATACCACGCGGCTTGTCGCGTAAGGTATTCTTATTAGTAATTTTATTACCCTGCGCCTTGGCACAGGGGTTTATATTTAATTGATTGATACTGGTATTATACTGATTTTAAATAATTTTGTCGATGGTGACCTTGGTTGAGCCAATAATTTTTTGAAACATTTTGGTTAATTGGGGATGAATAGCTACGGTTTGTTTACTTTTAATAATTTTTTTTGATTGATGATTCTCTAAAATAAGATAGACGGGTTGTTCACCGGGAAATTTATTAATTATTTCTTTTAGGTCTTCCAAGTAGCTTTGGTAATTAAGGAAGGGTAGAGTTAAGAAGTAAGCGGAATTTTTAATATCGGGCATGGTTAGTTCTGATAATTTATCGGCAATAATTTTAACCTCATTATCTTTATGGGAAACCTTACCGTCAACAATGATAACTTTGCCAATTTCTAAAGGCAAAGAGTTGCGCTCTAAAGTTTTACTGAAAAGAATTGCCTCAATAGTTTGGGAGCCATCTTCTAAAGTGATAAACATCATCGGGTGGCCGCTTTTGGTAATAACTTTATTAACGGCACTGATTAGCCCGGCAAATTTTCCGGTTTGATTGTCGGCCAGCGTTTGGGCTTCAACCAGTCGACTAACGCCATTAGGCACAAAAGGCAAGTAATCGCGAAAAGGATGATCGCTAATGTAAAGTCCAAGTAGTTCGTGTTCCCAGGCTAAACGGTCGCGTTTGGAGGCCAGGGGCGATTCATCTAGAATTAAAGCTGGCCTTGATTTATTTAGATCTAGTCCGGCAAAGAGGCTGCCGGCTTGGTCTTCTTGTCCGGCCCGATTGTATTTTAAAATTTTTTCCAAATTAGCCAAGAGTAGGCCGCGGTCAGTCCAAAGATCAAAACAGCCCGATTTAATTAAACTTTCTAAAGATTTTTTATTTAAATCTTTGTGTTGCAGCCGGGTTAGAAAGTCGGTCATGTCTTGGTAGGGGCCATTTTTTTTGCGCTCATGGATAATAGCCTTGGTTACGGCTTCGCCGACATTTTTAATGGCTTGCAAGCCAAAACGGATTCTGGGTCGGGCCTTGGTTTCTTCCGAAACAACCATGGTAAAAATAGTGTAACTTTCATTGATGTCTGGTGGCAAGACTTCAATGTTAATTCGTTTGCATTCCTGAACCTCTTCGGCTACTCGTTCGGTGTCACCTAAGTCAGAGGTGAGCAAGGCCGCCATAAATTGAGTGGGAAAATTGGCTTTAAGGTAGGCGGTTTGGTAAGAAATAAAACCATAGCAGGCGGCGTGGGCGCGGTTAAAACCATACCGGGCAAAAGGAATAATAAATTCCCAAATTTGTTTAGCCACTTCTGACTCAATGCCGTTTTTTAACATGCCATCAATCATTTTAACTTCTTGTTCATCCAAAAGCGCTTTGATTTTTTTACCTACAGCTTTACGCAAAACATCGGCTTGGCCATAGCTAAAGCCGGCTAATTCTCTGGCAATTTGTAAGACCTGTTCTTGATAAACCGCAATGCCGTAAGTTTTTTTCAGGATTGGCTCAAGTTTAGGGTGAAGGTAGGTGATGGGTTTGCCGTTTTTTCCAGCAATATAATCGGGGATAAAATCCATTGGCCCGGGTCGATACAAGGCGCCCATAGCAATTAAATCTTCAATGTGGTTGGGTTTGAGTTGAACTAAATTGCGCCGCATGCCGTCAGATTCAAATTGAAAGATGCCCAAAGTTTCTCCGCGCCGGAGCAGTTTAAAAGTTTTTTCATCATCCAGTGGAATACTGAGAATGTTAAATCTTTGACCAGTGGTTTTTTCAATAATTTCTAAAGTGGTTTCAATAACCGTTAAGTTGCGCAAACCTAAAAAGTCCATTTTTAAAAAGCCCAGGTCTTCAATGGGGTGAAGGGAATATTGGGAAATGATGCTGTTGTCGGAGGAGCTGGCATATTGGGTTGGCACGGATTCATCTAGTGGATCTTTGGTAATTACCACGCCGCAGGCATGGACCGAAGCGTGTCTAGCCACGCCTTCTAACTGTTTGGAGTAGTCTAATAATCTTTGAGCTTGAACGTCTTCTTCGTAGGCTTGTTTTAATTCAGCTACCATTTCAATAGCTTGAGTTAAATTAGTGGCCATAGGAATGAGCTTGGCTAGACGATCACAGTAAGAATAGGAAAGGCCCATGACTCGGCCAACGTCTCTAACCGCGGCCCGGGCCGCCATGGTTCCAAAAGTAATAATTTGCGCCACATGATCATGGCCATATTTGGAAGCCACGTAATGAAGAACTGTGAGATAGGCGACTAGTGAGCCGGCAGCTGAGCCGCGGCCCGGTCCGACCGCAATTTGGTTGTTTTTAGCCCAATTAACAAAGTCCTGAACAATTAAAAAATAAGAAGCATAGCCGGTTTTGGTAATAATTTCCAATTCATATTCCAGGCGCTCTTTAATAATAGGGTCATCAATTTGATCACCAAAACGTTTGGGTAGGCCTTGTTCGCAGAGTTCTCTTAAAACTTGGTTGGCGGTTTTGCCTTCTGGCAGATCAAAGTGGGGCAAGGAAGTTTTCCCTAGTTCAATTTCTAGATTGCAAGCCTCGGCTATTTTAAGAGTATTGGTAATAGCTTCAGGGGTGGCGGCAAAGTCAGCTTTCATCTGCTCGGGAGTTCTTAAGGAAAAATCTTCTCCCAAATAGCTCAGGCGGTCAGTTTCTTCTTGTTTTCGTTTGGTTTGGATGCAAAGTAAAATATCTTGAACCGTAGCATCTTCTGGTTTTAAATAATGAGTATCGTTGGTAGCCACCAGGCCGATACCTAGTTGTTGACCTAAGGTAATTAGCGCTTGGTTGACTTTGGCTTGGTCTGGCAAGTTGGGATGATGCTGTAATTCTAAATAAAAATTGTCTTGACCAAAAACCGCCAAGAATTTTTTCGCCGTGGCGGTGGCTTTGTCTAAATTGCCATGGATTAAATCTTTGGCCAAGGGGCCATTGAGACAGGCGGTTAGGGCAATTAGTCCTTGGTGGTGCTGTTCTAAAATTTCCCAGTCAATGCGCGGTTTATAATAGTAGCCCTCCAAGTGGGCTAAAGTAGTTAGTTTAATTAAATTTTTGTAGCCAGTTAAATCTTTGGCTAAAAGAATTAGATGGAAAGGCTTATCTTCATTAACGCCTTTATCTAGTCTGGAACCTTGAGCCAAGTAAGCTTCTACTCCAACAATTGGTTTAATCCCGGCTTTTAAACATTTTTGGTAAAACTCAATAACTCCATACATAACGCCGTGATCAGTTAAAGCCACGGCCGGCATTTCTAGTTCTTTGGCTCTATTGACTAATTCATCAATTTTTGGTAAGCCGTCAAGTAGGGAGTAATGGCTGTGAACGTGAAGGTGGACGAAAGACATAGTTAATGAAAGAGAAGTGATTGAAGCAATTGTTGCCAAGTTATTTTTTAGACTAACCTTACTTTAATTGAAATAAAATAAAAAGTAAAACGTGATTTTTGGGGAGTACGGCGCTATGACGTATTTACAACCCGTTGCGGCCAGACAGCCGCACCCAGAGGACTTTGAATTTCCAATTCAAGCTGAATTGGCGGCTTGGCCAATTAGAGATTTGAATCAGGTTTGGCGGCGTAATAATCAAATTTTTTTACGGTTGATCAAGGGTGCCATTATTCCATTTTTTGGCTTAAGCGGGATGTCTGTGAGCGCGGCTAAGGCCTTGGCTTGCCGCCGCAACTTAATTATTCGTTTGGCAACATTTTTTGTTAGACCAGTGTCATCGCTGGTTTTTTTGGCTCATTTGTATCGCCAGCACCGTTATTTTTCTTTTTGGCGACCTAAATTACGGCATCGACCCCGCTGTTTAATGACGGCCTTGTCCTGGGATGATGAAACTGAACAGCGCTTAGTGGCCACGGTCCAAGGCCGCTTGGGCCGTGAGTTTAAATATTTCCGGACGCCGATTTGGTGGTTGACACCCCGAAGTGAGCAAATTTTAGCTCATGGTTCTTTTGGTTCGGATCAATTTAAACGATATGCTACCGCTAGTGATTTTGTTGCCGAGCGAAAAATATTGGTTAACCGTCTTTTTCTTCAGGATGTTTTAAAAAATGTTTTTATTTGTTTGGGTCTGATTAAAGCTTAGAGAACCGTCTAGTTAAAAGAATTTTAAAACCCCGCAGGTCAAAAACCTGCGGGATTGAAATTTAATTAAAGAAAATTAACTTTTGCTTTTGGTTTTTTTAGACCTCTTGGCTTGATAGGTGTCAAATAATTTTTTACCAATTTCCGCTAAGCCTAATACCGCTGTGACGGAATTTTCTACTTTATTTTTGCCTCGTTCTACCAGGCTATGCATTGATTCAAAAAATCTAGAGATTCGATCAATGGCTTCATACCAGCGTTTGATGGTTAAAGTTAGGTAGTAAATAAGCCAGCAGAGAAAAATTGTTAACCAGAGAATACAGAAAGCCAGGACGATGTAGAGTAAATCTTTTGAAGTTTCTAACATATTTTTTGTTTGTTTTTAATAAGGCAGGATTATTATATCATATTTAGTAAAAAAGAGAAGTATGGTAAAATAGTGATGATCAATTATTATTAAATTATTAGTTGTTTTTCTCATGGCTTTTTATCCTAGTTCTGATGATTTAACCAATGAGCAGCTAAAGGCGGCTTCTTGGTGGTTGAGCCATAAACAGCGGGTCTGGCTGATTGTTTTTATTGTTTTGTTGGCAATCTCAGCCGGGGTTTGGGGCTGGCTTATTTTTAAGGTAGTAGATTTTTTTACTATAACTCAGAATGATTTGGCACTTAAGCAGGCTAAAATTATTCAACAGGCCAGGGCTTTAATCCAGCGGCCAAGTGAGCTTACCGTGGATAATCCAGTAGCTATTTATAATAGTAATAATACTTTAGATTTAGCTGTCCAAGTTACTAATCCTAATCAAAATTGGGAGGTTAAGGCTTTAAAATTTCAATTTGCGGTTGGTGAACAAACTGTGCCGGGCCAAACTGTTTACTTGGCGCCTGGTCAAACCACGGCTTTGGTGATCTTGCATGTGCCCTGGAATCAAGCTTTGCCAGAGCAAGTGGGAATTACTTTGGATCCTAGTTGGCGTAAAGTAACTGAATTACCGGCAGGCATTACGGTTAGCAATGTTGAAATTCAGCAAGTTGACCAATCGGCTCAAGCTTCTTGGATGGTAAAAAATGAAACCCTTCGTCATTATT
This sequence comes from Candidatus Komeilibacteria bacterium, assembly GCA_026396635.1. GTDB lineage: Bacteria > Patescibacteriota > Patescibacteriia > UBA1558 > JAPLWL01 > JAPLWL01. Next base: position 5,961 of record JAPLWL010000045.1, read on the forward strand.
GGTTGGTGCCTTTTACTCTGGCTGCCTATAGTCAAGGACAGCTAGTGGCGGTTAATCGGGTTAGTATTGAAAAGTTAAAGATTAATGAAGAACGGACAGTGGCGGCTAGTTGGTATGGACAATTGCCTAAATTTGATAAAGTTGAAGTTTTTTCTCAAGTTGATCCTTATGATAGTGCTAATTGGTGGTCTGGAAATTAATAACTATGTTTCGTTTTAGCAAGGGTTGGGATTGGTTGTTTGTTGGCAATATCATTTTATTAGTAGTCTTTGGTTTGGCTACTATTTATAGTTTGCGTTTTAATAAACCAGAATCAGACGGGTCTTTATTTACTCGTCAGCTGATTTTTGCTTTGATTGGTTTGGCGTTGTTTATGGTATTGTCTTACTTGCATTATCGGTGGGTAGGGGTTTATTATAAAATTTTTTATTGGCTAGCCGCCTTGTTATTAGTGGCGGTTTTATTTTTGGGAGTAACTATCCACGGCACCAAGGGCTGGCTACTGGTGGTTGGTCAAACTTTTCAACCGGTTGAGTTTGCCAAGTTAGCTTTAATTGTTTGGTTGAGCCGTTATTATGGAGAACATCTATCCGATATTAGAGTTTGGCGGACGGTTTTAGTTGGGGCAGCAATTACTTTAGTTTTAGTGGCTTTGGTTTTGCGCCAACCAGATTTTGGTTCAGCTTTAATCTTATTAATTATTTGGGCGTCGTTATCTTTTTTCTTGGCTTTGCCCCGAAAACTTTATTGGCAAGCTTTGGTAGTAATAATTATTGCCGTAACTATTGGTTGGTTTGGTTTGGCTGATTATCAACAGGCTAGAATTACTTCTTTTATTAATCCTCAGTTAGATCCCCAAGGTTCTGGCTACAATGTCCGGCAGGCCATGATTGCGGTTGGTTCGGGTAAGTTATGGGGTCGGGGTTTTAGTTTGGGTTCCCAAAGTCAACTTAATTTTTTGCCGCAGCCCGAGGCGGATTTTATTTTTTCGGTAATTAGTGAAGTTTTTGGGTTTTTAGGAGCTGGAATTTTATTGGGCTTGTTTTTAATTTTATTGTGGCGGCTATTAAAATTCAGCCTGGTCATTACTGATCCCTTTGGCAGTTTATTGCAGATGGGTACTTTTGTTTATATTTTTATTCAATTGCTGATTAATGTGGGGATGAATATTGGTTTGTTGCCGGTCATGGGCATTCCGTTGCCGCTCATTAGCGCTGGCGGCAGTTCTTTATTGGTCAGTTTGTGTTTATTAGGTTTAGTTCATAGCGTTCGGGTTCATCAATCAAAGTTAAGTTTGGGGTAGGTCGGGCCACGTCGTTCATCAAAGACGATGGCGGGCCACGTCGTTCGCGAACGACGTGGCGGGGTGATCTTGTAATGCCCCGACAGGCGTTCCATTGCTTGATTGGGAGCGGTAAATACCCAAGTGAATTGGCTGTCGTACGTCAAAATCAGCTGAAAACG
>JAPLWL010000051.1 GCA_026396635.1 Candidatus Komeilibacteria bacterium
AAAAGGCCAAGAAATAATTATTTAGTATTGAAAGATAAACTATATGAGAGGAAAATCAGCTCCGAAAAGAAAAATCGCGCCCGATCCTAAGTTCCGCAATTTGGCAATTGCTAAATTGATTAACAAGGTGATGGAACGTGGCAAAAAGACCGTGGCTCAAAGCCTTGTCTATGGTTGTTTTGAAATTATTGCCGCCAAAACCAAACAAGATCCCTTAGAAGTTTTTGAAACTGCCTTAAAAAATGTTTCTCCGGCTTTGGAAGTTAAGTCCCGCCGCGTTGGCGGCGCCAACTATCAGGTGCCAATGCCAGTCTCTGGTGATCGGAAATTAACTTTGGCTTATCGTTGGGTGTTAGAAGCGGCTCGGCACAAAAAGGGCCGGCCGATGCGCCAGAAATTAGCTGAAGAATTAATGGCCGCTGCCAAAGGTGAAGGCGATGCCATTAAAAAGCGCGACGACGTGCACCGGATGGCCGAAGCTAATCGAGCCTTTGCTCACTTTGCTTAAAATAGTGATTAGTTGTTGGTGACTAGTTATTAGTTGCCACGATTATTACTAATCACTAATCACTATATTAACTAATAACTAATTATGCCCAGAGATTATTCTTTAGACAAAACTCGTAATATTGGGATTATTGCCCATATTGATGCTGGCAAAACCACCGTCACGGAACGGGTTTTGTATTATACTGGTAAAAAACATAAGATTGGTGAAGTTCATGAAGGTGCGGCTGAAATGGACTGGATGGAACAAGAAAAAGAGCGGGGTATTACTATTACCGCCGCCGCTACTACTTGTTTTTGGAAAGATTGCCGCATGAACATTATTGATACTCCCGGACACGTAGACTTTACTGCTGAAGTAGAGCGTTCTTTGCGCGTGTTAGATGGCGGCGTCACGGTTTTTGACGGGGTAGCTGGCGTGGAACCGCAATCAGAAACGGTTTGGCACCAGGCCGATAAATATCATGTACCGCGGATTTGTTTTATCAATAAAATGGATCGGATGGGTGCTAACTTTTATAAAGATTTGGATTCCATCCATAATCGGTTAGCTAAGAATGCGTATCCAATTCAATTGCCAATTGGCGCTGAAGAAAACTTTTTAGGTATTATTGATTTGTTTGGCCGCAAAGCTTATTACTACAACGATGATATGGGCAAGGACGTTCAAGAAAGAGAAGTGCCGGCGGACATGAAAGAAAAAGTAGAAGAATTTAGGGCGCAAATGATTGAAGCCATTGTAGAAAATGATGAAGTTTTAATGAATAATTATTTGGCCGGTAAAGAGCCAAGTACAGAAGAATTGAAAAAAGTTTTGCGTCAGGCGGTGGTTACCAATAAAATTTATCCGGTGATGTGTGGGTCAGCTTTAAAAAACAAAGGCGTTCAATTCTTGTTGGATGCGGTTTGTGATTTTTTGCCGTCACCCTTAGATGTTCCGCCGCTGGAAGGTTTTGATCCCTCGGACCCTGAAAAGAAAATCTCACTTCCCCCTAAAGATAGTGAACCGTTTACAGCTCTGGCTTTTAAAATTGCCACTGATCCATACATTGGTAAATTATGTTTCTTTAGAGTATATTCTGGAACTCTAAAATCCGGTTCTTATGTTTATAATTCCTCCAAAGGGGAAAAAGAACGGATCAGTCGGATTGTTAGAATGCACGCCAATCACAAAGAAGACGTGGATGAAGTTTTTGCCGGAGAAATTGCCGCGGCGGTTGGTTTAAAAGTTACCACTACCGGCAATACTTTGTGTGATGAAGATCGTCAGGTTGTCTTAGAATCCATTACTTTTCCAGAACCGGTTATTCACCAGGCGATTGAACCAAAAACCAAGGCTGACCAAGAAAAAATGGGCATGGCTTTGGCCAAATTATCCGAAGAAGACGCTACTTTCCGCGTTCGGACCGATGAAGAAACCATGCAGACAATCATTGCCGGTATGGGTGAGCTGCACTTGGAAATTATTGTTGATCGGATGAAGCGGGAATTTAACGTAGAAGTTAATGTCGGCCGCCCCCAGGTAGCTTATAAAGAAACTATTAGAAAAACTGCTCAGGCCGAGGGTAAATATATTCGTCAGTCTGGCGGCCGTGGTCAATATGGTCATTGCTGGTTAAGATTAGAACCATTAGAACGCGGTAAGGGTTTTGAGTTTAAAGATGAAATTAAGGGTGGCGTTATTCCTCGTGAATTTATTAACCCAATTCATAAGGGTGTTAAAGAAGCCATGGAACGGGGTGTTTTGGCCGGTTATCCGGTAATTGACGTGGCCGTGGCGGTTTATGATGGCTCTTATCACGATGTTGACTCTTCTGAAGCGGCTTTTAAAATTGCTGCTTCTATGGCTTTTCAGGAAGGCGCTAGAAAAGCCGAGTTGATTTTGTTAGAACCATTAATGAAGGTCCAAGTCATTACGCCGGAAGATTTTATGGGTGAAGTAATTGGTGACCTTAACTCCAAGCGTGGTCAGATCACCCAAATGTCCGACCGCAGCAACATGAAAATTATTGATGCCACTGTGCCACTCGGAGAAATGTTTGGTTACGCTACTAAAGTTCGGTCCTTAACCCAGGGTCGGGCTAGTTACACCATGGAATTTGATCATTATGGGGAAGTGCCTCGTAATGTCGTGGAAACTATTATTAGTGGTAAAGAAAAATAATATGTCTCAATTAACTCGCATCATTGAATTGATTCGTTTGACCAATCAGCCTGGATTTATTTTGGATGGCGAGCGTGAACCATTGGCCGTCTTGCCGTTGGCTCAGTATGAAAAGTTAGTAAGTAAGTCATCTGAGGGCGAAGTACCGGCGGAAATGTGGAGCCAAGTTTTACAGCAACAGATTGATTTATGGCAACAGCAGCAAGTAGCGGCTGAAACTAAAGTTAGTTCGGCGCCGCGTTCGGTGGCTAAAAAAATTGAGCCAGTTCAGCCAATTCATCAGCCCCGGCCGGACTTAGCTGAGGTCATGGAAGAGGAAATTCCGGATGAGTACTTGCCGGAACCTATAGAAGAATAGGAAACTGCCAATATTTTCGGTTATTATTTTATTGTTATTTACTTGTGGAAAAGACAAAAATAATAAAATAAAAAAGCCTTTATTTTGGCTAATATAAGTCAAAAATACACGAGTTTGGAAAAAGTAGTAAATAAAAAAGCAGTCCACACTTGATTTCTCCGAGCTTTGTTGCTATAATCTCCGACATCGTGGTCAAATAAAGATCAGCGAATTTTATTAAATTTATTATCTAATTAATTAAGACGGCTGGATAAAACCCCGAAGGTTTTCTTACGGGGGTCGTCTGCTAACCTAAAGGAGTCACTAAAGTATGGCAGAAGCATTTGATCGCTCAAAGCCACACGTTAATGTCGGCACTATTGGTCACGTGGACCATGGCAAGACGACTTTAACGGCCGCTATTTTGCACGTTTTAAAAGAGAATAGCGATAAGGGCTACAAAGCCCAAGATAAAGGCGTTGACCAAATTGATAACGCCCCAGAAGAAAAAGCTCGTGGTATTACTATTGCCACCGCGCACGTAGAATATGAATCCACCAAGCGTCACTACGCTCACGTGGACTGTCCTGGCCACGCCGACTATGTTAAGAACATGATTACCGGTGCTGCCCAGATGGATGGTGCTATTTTGGTAGTTAGTGCTGCTGACGGCCCCATGCCGCAGACTCGGGAACACATTTTGTTGGCTCGCCAAGTTGGCGTACCTTACATTGTCGTGTTTTTGAACAAGGTTGATATGGTTTCTGACCCAGAATTAATTGATTTGGTTGAAGAAGAAATCCGCGACTTATTAAAGAAATATGAATTTCCAGGCGACACCACCCCAATTATTCGGGGCAGTGCTTTAAAAGCTTTGGAAGATCCAAAAGGTGAATATGGTCAGGCCATTCTTAAATTGGTAGAAACTTTGGATGAATACGTGCCAGAACCAAAGCGCGATTTAGACAAGCCTTTCTTAATGCCAATTGAAGACATCTTCTCTATTGAAGGCCGGGGTACCGTGGTGACTGGTAGAGTTGAACGCGGTATTGTTAAAGTTAACGATGAAGTTGAAATTATTGGTTTGCGCGACACCCAAAAGACCGTCGTTACTGGTATTGAAATGTTTAACAAGTCTTTGGATGAAGGCCGAGCCGGTGATAATGCTGGTGTTTTACTTCGGGGTACCAAAAAGACCGATGTGGAACGTGGCCAAGTTTTGGCTAAGCCAGGTACGGTTACGCCGCACACTGAATTTGAAGCTCAGGTTTTGATTTTGTCCAAGGAAGAAGGTGGTCGTCACACCCCATTCTTTAAAGGTTATAAACCACAATTTTACTTCCGGACTACCGATGTAACTGGTGAAGTAATTTTGCCAGAAGGCGTGGAAATGGTTATGCCAGGAGACAACATGAAACTGAACGTTAAATTGATTGTTTCTGTAGCCATGGAAGAGCAACAGCGGTTTGCTATCCGCGAAGGCGGTCATACTGTTGGCGCCGGAGTCGTAATTAAAATTATTAAGTAAATAATGTTTTCTCCCCGCTCAAAGTAGTCTTTATCTGACGCTCTGGGCGGGGAGAAATAATAAATGTTCTTTAGGAAATATTTTCATGAGTACTGAACAGCACAAACAGAACGAAAGTCAAACTAAGGCTCGCATCAAGATTCGCGCCTATGATCATAAGATCATTGATCAATCAACTCGGACGATTTTAGATACGGTTAAGCGGAGCGGGGGCACCGTGATTGGCCCCATCCCGCTACCTACCGAAAAGAGCAAATTTACCGTTAATCGGTCTACCTTTGTTCATAAAAATGCCCGAGATCAATATGAAATGCGCGTTCACAAACGGGTGATTGATATTATTGATCCAAGTTCACAAACCGTTGATTCTTTGATGCATTTGTCTTTGCCGGCTGGCGTGGATGTTGAGATTAAAATGATGTAGTTCTTTGATTGATAGGAGGTGTAAAACCCCCTTGACAGAGACAAGAAAAAAGATTAAACTCTAACCACTTCTTTTAGTAACCCCAATATGGGAAGTGCTTTCAGGAGTTAGGTTTATAGAGTAAGGATTACGTTTTTTTGTAAATAATATAACATTTAAGGCTTAATTCTTTCCCAATCACTCTTCTTAATAAATATGAGGGTGTTTGAGGAAATTGCAGAAGCCGCGACCATGGTTTTCCCTAAAATTAGGGATAATAAAGTGTGGTCACGGTTTTTGCTTTAGTAAGTTGAATCCTATTATGAAATTTATTCTTGGTAAAAAAATTGGCATGAGTCAGATCTTTCAGGAAACCGGGGAAGTTATTCCAGTCACGGTTATTCAGGCTGGTCCCTGCAAAGTGACTCAAGTAAAAAATAAGGATAAAGACGGCTATACAGCGGTTCAGCTTGGTTTTGAGCCGGTTAAAAAAATCAGCAAACCTAAGACCGGCCATTTAAAAGATTTGCCGCTTTTTCGTTATTTACGCGAATTTAGGATTAGCGGAGAAACTTTTGAACGAGGCCAGGAAATTACAATTCAAGAATTTAGTCCTAAAGAAACTTTAAAGGTTACTGGTTTTTCCAAGGGTAAGGGTTTTCAAGGGGTAGTTAAGCGCCATGGTTTTCATGGTCACCCAACTACTCACGGTCACAAAGACCAAATGCGTATGCCTGGTTCTATTGGTGCTACTTTTCCGCAACACGTTATTAAAGGTAAGCGGATGGGCGGCCGAATGGGCGGTGAACAGATTACCACGGCTAATTTGGAAGTAGTTTCTATAGAGGCCGAAAAAAATTTATTATATGTTAAGGGAGCTGTGCCGGGTGGCCGGAACAGTTTTTTGTTAATTAAAACAGCTCGGTAATTTCAACTTGATATGGTCATGCTAAAAATTTACAATCAAAACGGCGAAGTAGTTAAGGAAAAACAAGTTCCGGAAAGTATTTTTGGCGTGGTCGTGAAGCCGGTAGTGGTCAAACAAGCCGTGGTGGCTCAACAAGCCAATCAGCGCGCTAGTATTGCTCACACTAAAGATCGGTCAGAAGTTTCTGGTGGTGGTAAAAAGCCATGGAAACAAAAAGGTACTGGCCGGGCTCGTCATGGTTCTACTCGTTCCCCAATCTGGCGGCATGGTGGCGTTACCTTTGGCCCTCGTAACACTGTTAATTGGTCAGTTAAGATTAATACTAAAGCGCGTCAAGCGGCTTTGCGGATGGTTTTGTCAGATAAATTAACTCAAGGCTTAATTACGGTAGTAGAAGGTTTTACCATGACGGATTATAAAACTAAGAATTTTAAAAATATTTTGGCGGCTTTAAAATTGGACGGCAAGAAATTAATGATTAGCTTAGGCAAAAAAGACGCTAAAGTTTTGCAGGCCATTGCTAATTTGCCTAAGGTTTATCCGTTGGCCGCTGATAGTTTAAACGTAGTTGATTTATTAAAGTATCCCCAGTGGTTGGTGACGGCGGAAGGCTTGGAAACCATTATTAAGCAGTATGTTCCTAAGAAAGTAAAGAAAGCTTAAAATATCATATGTCGTTAATGGATAAATTTAAGAAAAAAGCCCCAACTGATCCTAAGGCTTGGACAGACAAAAAGGCTAAGACCTTACCGGCTCAAGAGTTAAGCGTGGCTGAATTAGAAGCGGTCAAAACCAAAACTGCTGCTCCGGAAGTGGCGGCTAAGCTTTCTAAAAAAGAAGATACCAGAGAAGCTTATCGGGTGATTATTAAACCCTTGATTACAGAAAAGGGAACTTATTTAAACAGTCAGGGCAAATATATTTTTAAAGTATCCAATCGTACCAATAAAGTGGAAATTGCTAAGGCGATTTATCATTTATATAATGTTCGGCCAATTAAAGTTAATATTGTTAAAAACGGCCGAGTTAAGGGTCAAACCAGTGATTGGAAAAAGGCTATTGTCACCATGCCTAAAGGTGTAACCTTATCAGTTTACGAAGGCGTTTAATTGTATGGATAAAATTATTAATTACAAACCAACTACCCCGGGTCGGCGTCATGCCTCGGTTTTGAATAGCCACGAATTGACTAAACCCCGCTTAAAGCGGTTATTGGTTGGCAAGCGTGGCCATGCTGGTAGAAATAACCAGGGTAAAATCACGGTTCGCCATCAGGGCAGCGGCGTTAAGCAAAAACTTCGGTTGGTTGATTTTAAACAAGACAAATGGGAAGTCCCCGGCGTAGTCTCGGCCATTGAATACGATCCAGGCCGAACAGCTAACTTGGGTTTAATTAAATATGCCGACGGTGATTGGCGTTATGTGATTGTGCCGGAAGATGTTAAAGTTGGTCAACAGATTGTTACTTCTCAAAAGAAATTGATTATGGAAATCGGCAATCGTTTTCCATTATGGTTGATTCCGGCCGGCACTTTAGTTTGTAATGTGGAATTATATCCGGGTAGCGGTGGTAAATTAGCTCGGAGCGCCGGCAATGCCTTAACACTGATGTTAGTAGAAGGCGATCACGCTCAGGTTAAAATGCCTTCTGGTGAAATTCGTAAAATATCAAAAAATTGCTTAGCCACTATTGGACAAACTTCTAATCAGGCTTGGCGCACCGTTAGATTTGGTAAGGCCGGCCGTAAAATTAAAATGGGTATTCGGCCATCAGTTAGAGGTAAAGTTATGAATCCGGTGGATCACCCACACGGTGGTGGTGAAGGTAAAAACCCGGTTGGTTTGAAGCAACCTAAGAATGTCTATGGCAAGAAAGCTTTGGGCGTGAAGACTCGGTCAACTAAGAAACTTTCTGATAAACTAATCGTTCAACGACGAAAGAGAAAAACCGCTTAATATGTCTAGAAGTTTAAAAAAGGGACCCTTTGTTGACGCTAAGCTGTTAAAGAAAGTTAAGGCTTTAAAGTCAGGCGATAAGACCATTATTAAAACTTGGTCTCGGGATTCTATGATTGTTCCAGAAATGGTTGGTTTAACTATTGGCGTTCATAATGGCAAAGCGCATTTACCGGTGTTAGTGGTAGAAAATATGATTGGCCACCGGTTAGGAGAATTTTCTCCAACTAAAAAATTCGTAGTCCACGGCGGTAAAATGGCCAAAGAACAAGGTAAAACTGGTGCCCCAGCTAAATAATTATTTATATGGTAGAAGTAAAAAAATCAGTTAAAGAAGTAGTAGCCAAGTTGCGTCATTTGCGACAAAGTTCTCGCAAGGTGCGCTTGGTAACCCAAAGCTTGGTTGGTATGCCAGTTGGGGAAGCTTTAGCACGGTTAGCTTTTGTGCCTAAAGCGGCCACTACGCCGTTGATGAAGTTGATTCGTTCGGCCATTGCCAATGCTAAGCATAATTTTAATTTGGAAGAAGCTCAGTTATTCATTAAAACTTTTACCGCCGATCAAGGCCCGGCTTTAAAGCGTTTTCGGCCAGCCGCCTTTGGTCAGGCTCATGGTATTAAAAAACATTCAACGCACATTACTTTGATTTTAGGGGTTAAGGAAGTGCCAGTAGAAGTAAAAGGCAAGGTTAAAAAGTTGGCTGTTAAAGCAACTAAAACTAAGTCAGCTGAAAAAGTTAATAGTTAATAAATGATATGGGACACAAAGTTAATCCAAGAGTTTTCCGCTTAGGCATTTCTCAAACCTCTCCTTCCAAGTGGTTTGCTCGTAACAATGCTGATTTAGCTAATTTTTTACGGCAGGATTTGCGGATTCGTAAGTACTTGCAGAAAAAATTAAAGGAAGCCCATTTGGACCGAATTGAAATTGAACGGACCGGCAAAGCTATTATTATTACCATTACTACGGCTCGGCCAGGTTTGATTATTGGTCGGGGCGGCAGTGGCATTGAAGAATTGCGGAAAGAGCTATTAAAAAATTTCTTAGTCGGCCAAAGCGTTAAGGTTAACATTCAAGAAGTGGCTAATCCTAATTTATCTTCAGCCGTGGTTTTACAGGGGATGATTGCCGATATTGAAAAACGGATTCCGTTCCGCCGGGTAATGAAGCAGTCCATTGAGCGGGTCAGGAAAGCTGGTGCTTTAGGGGTTAAGGTCAGAATGAGCGGCCGGTTAAATGGTGTAGAAATTGCCAGAACCGAAATTTTGGCTGACGGTAAAGTACCGTTGCACACCTTGCGCGCTAACATTGATTATTCCAGAGGCGCGGCTTTTACCACTTATGGTTATAAAGGCGAAGTTTTTGAAGAAAAGAATAATAATACTGTCACTAAGTAATTATCACCTATGTTAGTTCCGAAAAAAGTTAAACATCGCAAATGGCAACGGACCGATCAGATTAAGGGCCGAGCCACCAGAACCACCACTGTGGCTTTTGGTCAGTATGGTTTGAAGGCTCAAGAGTCCGGTCGGATTTCTTCCCGGCAAATTGAATCAGCGCGGCGGGCGATGACCCGGTTTGTTCAGCGTGGTGGTAAAATTTGGATTCGGATTTTCCCGGATATGCCGATGACCACTCATGGCGCGGAAATGCCTATGGGTAAAGGTAAGGGAGCAGTTGATCATTATGTGGCGGTGGTGCGACCCGGAGTAGTGATGTTTGAGATAGATGGGGTAACGCTGGAAGTAGCCAAACAGGCTTTGCGGCTGGCTGCTTACAAGTTGCCGATTAAGACTAAATTAGTTATCAAGGAGTAATTGAGTTATGGAAATTTTAGAAATTAAAGAATTACGGACTAAAACTGAAGCGGAATTACGCAAGCTTTTGTCTAAGTTTCGAGAGCAGATGAGAGACCAGCGCTTTGCTATTTCGGCCAGTCAATTGAAAAATCACCAAGTCTTGAAAAAAACCAAGCAGGTGGTTGCTCGGATTATGACTATTTTAAAAGAAAAAAGTTTTAAACAAGTTAATTAACGGTTATGACCACGTCTAATATTCAACGAAGAAAATTTACTGGAGTTGTCTTGGCCTGCAAAATGCAGAAGACTATTGTTGTAGTGGTGGATCGTTTGGTTTGGAATCAAAAGTACAAGAAGCAGTATCAGCAAAAAACCAAATTTATGGTGGATGATGCCAAGGGCCAGGCGCAAGTTGGTCAGACCGTAGTTATTGAAGAATGCCGGCCTCTTTCTAAGTTAAAGCGCTGGCGGTTAGTTAGTATTGTTAAATAAGGAGATACCGTTTATGATTCAACATCGAACCATGTTAAGTTCAGCCGATAACTCTGGAGCCAAAAAACTCCAGTGTATTCGCGTCTATGGTTTTAGAGCTCGCTATGCTAGAGTCGGGGACATTATTAAGGCCGTAGTTAAAGAAGCTGTGCCCCATGCTTTAGTTAAAAAGTCTGACGTGGTTGATGTGGTGATTGTTCGTCAACGCAAAGAGTGGCGCCGGGTGGATGGTTCTTATATTCGGTTTGACGATAACGCCGGCGTGATTATTGATTTAAAAAACAAAGATCCTAAGGGCAGTCGTATTTTTGGTCCAGTGGCTCGGGAACTTAGAAACAAAGGTTTTATGAAAATTATTTCTTTAGCTAGTGAGGTTTTGTAAATTGTATGAAAATTAAGAAAAATGATTTAGTTCAGATTATCAGCGGCAAAGACAAAGGCAAACGCGGCAAAGTTTTGCAGGTTTTTCCAGCTACTAGTCAAGTTTTGGTGGAAGGCACTAATCTTCATTGGCGTCACACCAAACCCAGAAAGCAAGGGGAAAAGGGCCAGCGTTTGCAGGTGCCTGGTAGATTGCCGGTGAGCAAAGTCATGGCTATTGATCCGCACTCTAATTTGCCTAGTCGGTTGGGCTTTAAAAAGACGGCCGCCGGAGTTAAAGTGCGAATTGCTAAAAAATCTGGAGAAGTGATGTAATTTTATGAAAAATCTTTTATACCACAAATATCTTAAAGAAGTGATCCCGGCCTTGCAAAAAGAGTTGGGCCGGAAGAATGTTTTATCTTTGCCTCGTTTGAGCAAAGTAGTTATTAATGTTGGCATTGGTAAATCCAAAGAAGATGCTAAAATGGCCGAAGTGGCGGAAAGCACCATCCAGCGGATTACTGGTCAAAAGCCGGTTTTTACCTTAGCTAAAAAATCCATTTCCGCTTTTAAAGTTAGAGAAGGTATGAAAGTTGGTTTAAAAGTAACCCTAAGAGGCGAACGGATGTGGGACTTTTTAGAGAAATTGATTAATGTGGCCTTACCTCGGGTTCGTGATTTTCGGGGCCTTAATCCTAAAAAAGGTTTTGATAAACAAGGTAATTTCAGCGTTGGCTTTAAAGAACACTTGGTTTTTCCGGAAATTAAATCTGACGAAGTGGAAAAAATCCATGGTTTGGAAGTGGCGGTGGCTATGTCCACCACTAAACCAGAAGAAAATCGTTTATTGTTAAGTTTGTTAGGTTTTCCGTTTTTAAAATAATCATTTTTATGGCTACTAAAGCACGCATTGCAAAATCATTAAGAAAGCCCAAATACAGCACCAGAATTGTTCGGCGATGTTGGCGTTGCGGCCGTAATCATGGCTATATGAACAAATTTCAATTGTGCCGAATTTGTTTTAGGGAATTAGCCAATAAAGGCGACATTCCTGGTTTAACCAAGGCCAGTTGGTAATTATTAATTGTTATTGATAAGGAATTATTGAATCCATATGATGACCGATCCAATTGCAGACATGTTAACCAGATTGCGGAATGCGAGCATGGCTCGTAAAGCCGAAATAATTTTGCCATTTTCCAAAATTAAATTGGAGATTGCTAAAATTTTACAAAAGCAGGGCTATCTCACGGAGATTGTTAAAGAAAGCAAGCCGTGGCCCCACTTGGTTTTAGTTTTGACTTATCGAGGTAAAGATCCAGTTTTACAGCATATTAAACGGCTGTCTACGCCGGGTCATCGGGCTTATGCTTCTTATCAGGATTTACCTAAAGTTTTAAATGGTCTGGGTTTTTGGATCTTGTCTACCTCTAAGGGGATGGGGAAGCCCGCCGGGCTAAAATTGGCGGTGAATTAATTTGTGAAGTTTGGTAAATCAAATCTATGTCTAGAATTGGAAAAAAAGAAATTATTTTACCCTCCGGCGTTCAGGTAACTATTACCGGATCCTTGGTTGAAGTTAAGGGGCCTAAAGGTGTTTTGCAGGTGACTGTGACCCCAATGGTGATGGTTGCTCAAGAAGCTGATCATTTGAATGTCACAGTTAAAAATCCTGAGGGCATTAAAGACCGAGCTCAATGGGGCTTAATGCGGACCTTAATTGCTAATGCGGTTAAGGGTGTCACTGACGGCTTTAGTCGTCAGTTGGAAATCAACGGCGTTGGTTTTAAAGCTACGGTAGAGGGTAAAATTTTGGTTTTAAAAGTAGGCTTTTCCCATTTAGTTAATTTTTCCATTCCCGAAGGCATTCAAATTGTTGTGGAAAAGAATACCATTACCGTGACCGGCATTGATAAACATTTGGTTGGTCAAGTCGCGGCTAATATCCGAGCTATTAAAAAACCAGAGCCTTACAAAGGCAAGGGGATTAAATATAGCGATGAAGTGGTTCGTCGCAAAGCCGGTAAATTAGCTAAGGCCGGCGCTAAATAATTATTAGAAACCCACCTAGATTGGTTATTATAAAATATTATGTTACGAAGATCACTCAAGCAAATTAAAGACCAGAAAATTCGTCGGGCTAAAAGAGTTCGAGCCAAGGTCAGCGGCACGGCCGCTTGTCCTCGGGTTTCGGTTTTTAGAAGTTTGAAGCATTTAACTATCCAAGTCATTGATGATGTTTCCGGAAAAACTTTAGTGATGATTTCTGATAAAGTGGTAAAAGGTAAGGCTAATGTACCGGGGGCTAAAGAATTGGGCCTAGCTTTAGTCGCTAAATTAAAAGATTTAAAAATTACCAAAGTAGTTTTTGATAAAGGGCGATATACTTATCATGGCAAGATTAAGGCGGTGGCCGAAGGCTTGCGCGAAGGTGGTATTACTGTTTAATCCTTAGTTTTGAGAAGAAGCAGAGAATTTTATGAGACAACATCGAGAAAAAAATTTAGAAGAAAAATCCGACTTAGAACAGCGGATTATTGACTTATCCCGCGTTACTCGCGTCACGGCTGGTGGTAAGCGCATGCGCTTTCGGGCCTGCGTGGTTGTTGGTAATAAAAAAGGCCAAGTTGGCTGGGGTCTAGCTAAAGGTGCTGATGTGACCATTGCAGTTAACAAGGCGGCAACTAAAGCCAAAAAACGATTGATTCAAATTCCTTTAAACAAGGGCACTATTCCTCATCAGATTCAGGTTAAATTTAAAGCCGCTTGTGTTTTATTAAAACCAGCTCCAGAAGGTACTGGAATTATTGCCGGTGGTGCGATTCGGACCGTTTTGGAATTAGCCGGTGTGCCTAATATCTATTCCAAAATGTTAGGTTCTAATAATAAAATTAATAATGTTCACGTGGTTTTTCAGGCTTTAACTAGTTTTAAGAATGCCCCAGTTAATATTAAGCATGAAACAGTGGCCAGTGAAGAAGAAGAAAAATTACGCTTGACCACGGCCGCTGAAGTGGCTTTGGCCGGGGCGGAAGAAAAAATGTTAAAATTAACCAAGGATGAAAAGGAATTATTAAAGAAATTAAAGGAAGAATAATATGGCATTAAGTTTGGCAAAGTTACAAGCAAGTAAAGGTGCAAAAAAGAACCGCAAGCGGTTAGGTCGCGGTAATGCTTCTGGTAAAGGAACGACCGCTGGTCGGGGAACTAAGGGTCAACGAGCTCGGTCTGGCGGCCGCAGTGGTTTAGCCTTAAAAGGCTTAAAGTTTATTATTCAGCGCTTGCCCAAGAATAAAGGTTTTAAAAGCCATCATCCTAAATTGGAATGTGTTAATGTTGGTTTGTTAGAAAAATATTATCAGAACAATCAAGTAGTCACTCCTCTTAGTTTATTAAAACTAGGTTTGTTAA
>JAPLWL010000071.1 GCA_026396635.1 Candidatus Komeilibacteria bacterium
CGGCCGTGGCGGTGAGCGCGGCTCATGGCTTAGACTGGGCCATGATCGCCAAGGCGCTAAGCACTTTTAAGGGTTTGTGGCGGCGGTTTGAACGAGTTGGTCGGATGCAAAATACCAGAGCTTTGGTTATTTCTGATTATGCTCATCATCCAACGGCCATTAAAGAAACTTTGTTGGCGGCCAGCCAGTTTTATCCGCGGGCCCGGTTGGTGGTGGTTTTTCAGCCGCACCATGTGGATCGAACCATTAAATTGTTTGATGAATTCGTGGCCAGCTTGATTCCGGCGCCGGTGTTGATTGTTAATGAAATTTATCAAGTCAGCGGCCGCGAAGATGGTAGTGAAAATATGAGTTCGGAAAAATTAGTGGCCGAGATCAAAAAACACTCGGCCCAAGATAAACCAATTTTTTATGCCGGTGATTTACAATCAAGTTATGAGTTGGTTGAAAAAATTGCCAAACCCCGCGACGTGATTTTAGTTATGGGCGCCGGTGATATTGATAAAGTAGCCAGAAAATTAGTTAATCCAAATACTAATTTATAAGTCTTGACAAGGCGGCTTGTGTTAAAAAACGTTCGGTGTTAGGGTAAGGGTGTCCCCTGGACGCAAAAGCAGAGCTTAACAGCTCTTTTTTTGCAGCTAATTTTGGAAAAAAGTTGGTTTTTTGCTACAATGACCTCATGAGTGAATTAAAAGAAATCTTGCCTAACCTTAAGGAAGGCGAACCGTTGGCACCGCATACTAATTTTAAAATTGGCGGGCCAGCTAAGTATTTTGCCGAAATAAGTGATTTGGATATTTTAAGTAAAACCTTGCAGTGGCTAAGTCAAAATCATTGGCCATATTTTGTTTTGGGCGGCGGCACCAATATTTTAGTTAATGATCAAGGTTTTGACGGTTTGGTAATTAAGTTAGTTAATAATCAGATTAAAATTTTAGAACATAATCAGGTTTTGGTGGAAGCCGGGGCTAAACCAGCTGATTTAATAACTACGACCTTGGCGGCTGGTTTAACTGGTTTGGAATTTGCCGCTGGCATTCCGGGTTCAGTGGGTGGGGGAATTTATGGTAATGCCGGAACTTTTGGCGTGGCCTTTGATAGCGTGGTAGAAAAAGTTATTGCTCTAACCCCCAGCGGTGAAATTAAGGAAGTGTCTAAAGCTGATTGTGGTTTTCAGTATCGGCATAGTCAATTTAAAATTAATCACTGGTTAATTTTTTCAGCCCAGTTGCAATTAGCTAAAGGAGATGTTGAAGAAAGTAAAAAAATAATCAAAGAGCGAATTGATAAGCGCTTGATTAGTCAGCCGTATAATGTGCCTTCAGCCGGCTGTGCTTTTAAAAATATTGTTATTGATCAAAATATCATGGAGGCCTTGGCCAAACATCACAAAGAAATACCAGAGCAATTTATTAAAAATGGCAAAATTCCAACCGCCTGGCTTATTGAACAGCTTGATTTAAAAGGCAAGGCCATGGGCAGCGCGCAAATTTCCGATAAGCATGCTAACTATATAATTAATACGGGTCAGGCTAAAGCCGCTGATGTAGTTATGTTGATGAGCTTTATTAAACAGCAAGTTAGGGATAAATTGAGCATTCAATTAGAAGAAGAGGTTCAATTGGTTGGGTTTTAACCATTTACACTGTCGTGCTGTCCCGACTCGTCGGGATTAGCATTTTGAATTCGTTTTAAAAGAAGCAATTTTTATGATTAAAGTATTTTTTTGTCATTCCTGCGCCGCGCCCGTCAAAGCTACGCTTGGCGTTGCGGGCGGGAAAGCAGGAATCCAGAGATTTAAAGTATGAAAGAATATTGGGTTTATATTTTAGCCAGCCAGCGTAACGGCACGCTCTATATTGGGATGACCGGTGATTTGTTATTTAGAGTTGAACTTCATAAAAATAAAATAATGGCTGGTTTTACCAAGAAGTATAATGTTACCAGATTGGTCTATTATGAAAGTTTTGACAATCCAACTCACGCCATTATTAGAGAAAAACAATTAAAAAAGTGGAAACGGCAATGGAAGCTGAAATTAATTGAAGAGAATAATCCCAATTGGACGGATTTGTATGATGATTTTGTTGCTTAACCTGGATTCCCGCCTACGCGGGAATGACTGGAGGATAATAATGGTGACAGGAATGACCGGTGAGTAATAATCTTCAAGAAAGAGCTGGTTTGAATTTTCCTTGAAAAAAGGTCCTCTTTCTGGTACGATACAATAACTATTAGTATTAAATTTTATCCCAATTATGCCTTATCAGATTTATGCCAAGAATTTGGATTTAACTGCGCCCCTTAAAGAATACATAGATTTAAAAATGAAAAAGTTGGCTAAGTTTATTAAAAATAATGAACACTACCAAATTGATTTAAGCCGGGACGCTCATCATAAAAAAGGTGAGGTTTTTCGGGCAGAAATTAATTTAGCTATTGCCAATGAAGTTTTTCGGGCCGTAGAAATTGGGCCAGACATCAGGAGTGCTTTAGACGTGGCTCGGGACAAAATGTTTTTACAAATCAATAAAATTAAGCAAAAAAAAATAAGCGCCCGGCGAGCTGGAGGCAAAAAGTAATATGTTCAAATGGTTATTTCCGGATGCTAATATTGCTTACGTTAAAAAATTGCAGCCGCTGGTAGAGCAAATTAATGCCTTGGAAGCCGATTATCAAAAGTTGAGCCATGAGCAGTTGCGAGAAAAAACCACGGAATTTAAAAATCGGTTAGACAGTCAAAACAGCCTGGATGAATTATTGCCAGAAGCTTTTGCTGTAATTCGGGAAGCGGCGCGTCGCACTTTGGGTCAGCGGCATTTTGACGTTCAATTATTAGGTGGCATCGTTTTGCATAATGGTCAAATTGCGGAAATGCGCACCGGAGAAGGCAAGACCCTAACGGCCACGACCGCGGTTTATCTTAATGCTTTAACCGGCAAAGGTGTTCACGTAATTACTGTTAATGATTATTTGGCCAAACGTGATGCGGTTTGGATGGGTCAGATTTATAATTATTTAGGTTTAAGCGTTTCTTGCTTACAGCACGAGTCGGCTTTTTTGTATGCCGAGCCAATTGGCACCGGCGATGATGCAGTTCGGGACATTGGAGTTAAGGTTGATATGAGCTATCTTAAACCAATTGATCGAAAACAAGCTTATGCGGCCGATATCACTTATGGCACTAATCATGAATTTGGTTTTGATTATCTCAGAGATAATTTAGCTCAAACTACCGCCGACATGGTGCAGCGGCCTTTTTATTTTGCCATTATTGATGAAGTGGATAGTATTTTAATTGATGAAGCCAGAACGCCGTTGATTATTTCGGCGCCGGCTGAAGAATCCACGGAAAAATATTTGCAGTTTGCCCAGTTGATTAGGCGCCTAACTCCTAACACTGATTATAATATTGATGAAAAATTGCGGGCGGCAACGCTCACCGAAGAAGGTATTGCCAAAATGGAAAAGCTTTTAAATACCGATAATATTTATCAAACTCACGGCATGCAGACGGTTCATCATTTGGAGCAGTCGCTCAAGGCGGAAGCTTTGTTTAAGCGAGATAAAGATTATGTGGTTAAAGACGGGGAAGTAGTGATTGTGGATGAATTTACTGGCCGGCTAATGTTTGGCCGGCGCTATTCCGAAGGCTTGCATCAAGCCATAGAAGCCAAGGAGGGCCTTAAAGTTCAGCGCGAAAGCCGCACGCTGGCTTCGGTTACGTTGCAAAATTATTTTCGCCTTTATCCAAAATTGTCCGGTATGACCGGAACTGCCGCCACGGAAGCCGAAGAGTTTCATAAAATTTATAATTTGGAAGTAACCATTATTCCCACCAACCAACCCATGGTGCGGCAAGACGGCAATGATAGTATTTATAAAACCGAGCATGGTAAGTTTTTGGCCGTGGTTAATGAAATTAAGGCGCGACATGCCAAGGGTCAGCCGGTTTTAGTAGGTACGATTTCTATTGAAAAAAACGAAGTCTTATCAGAGATGTTGAATCAGGAAGGTATTACTCACGAACTTTTGAATGCTAAGCACCATGAACGGGAAGCCGAAATTATTGCCCAAGCCGGAAAAGTAGGTGCCGTAACTATTGCCACTAACATGGCTGGCCGCGGCGTAGACATTATTTTGGGTGGTAACCCAGCCACGCCCGATGAAGCGCGCAAAGTGCGCGAAGTCGGAGGTTTGCATATTATTGGCACGGAACGTCATGAATCTAGGCGGATTGATAATCAGCTCAGAGGCCGGGCCGGCCGGCAGGGCGACCCGGGCTCTACCCAGTTTTTTATTTCTTTGGAAGATGACTTGATGCGGATTTTTGGCGGTGACCGTTTAAAAAGCATTATGAATACCATGCGGGTGCCGGAAGATATGCCCATTGAAAACGGCTTGATTTCAAAATCCATTGAAGCCGCGCAAAGAAAAGTAGAAGGCAATAATTTTGATATTAGAAAGCATTTGGTGGATTATGATGACATCATCAACAAGCATCGCGAAGTGGTTTATAAAAAACGGCGGCAAATTTTGGAATTGTCTGAAGGAAATAGTAATGAGGAATATCAAAATTTAACTGAGTTTGCCACTAGTTTGGTGGGAAAGGAAATTGAGCAAGTGGTTTCTTTTCATACGGCTTCGGAAAACATGGCCGATTGGAATATCAAAGAAATAAAAGAGACCACTAAAACAATTTTCCCAGTTAGCGAGGGCGAGCTTGCTGAATTGGATAAGTTTCAAACTCAATATACTGATCATTTGCACCAAAGAACAGAATTGATTGAAACCTTGATTGGCTGGGCTAATATTAGATTGGAAAGTTTGGGCCAAGCTTTTGGCCAGCAACCAGAGTTTAAATCTTTGGAGCGTCCACTGGATCCGGTGATTAAATATATTGCGGTTCAGAGCCTGGATAATTTATGGATGGATCATTTGGAAAGTATTGATTATTTACGCGCCAGCATTGGTTTGCGCGGTTATGGTCAGAGAGACCCGTTGGTGGAATATAAGCGGGAATCTTACCAAATGTTGCAGCAGTTATTGGATGCTTGGCAAAATCAAGTGGTTTATTCTTTGTTTAAGTTTAGTCCGGCTCCGCAGGTAGTTGCCCAAACAACTGAACCAAAAAAATTAAAATATAACACTGGCGGGGAAGCGCAGACCGGGGTTACGGCGCATTCAGACAAAGTTGGCCGCAATGACTTGTGTCCGTGCGGTAGTGGTAAGAAATTTAAAAAGTGCCATGGTCAATAAAAATAATATTTAACCAGCTATGAATAATAAAGTATTAAGTGACAAGGATTATTTGTATGTCTATAGCCGGACGCCGCGGCTGTGCGTTGATTTGTTTATTAAAAATAAAGGCGGCGTTTTATTAGCCAAAAGACTTATTCCGCCGTTTAAGAACTTTTGGTCTTTCCCGGGCGGCCGAGTGCGCCACCGCGAATCCATTGCCAGCGCTATTACTAGAGTAGCTAAGGCCGAGCTGGGCAGCAACGTAAAAGTTAATAAAATGCTGGGCTATATAGAGTATCCGCGGGAAGGTAAATTTTTTCATAGTGTTAGTTTGGTTTTTGAAGTGGTTTTGCTTGCAAAAATTAAAGGCAGCGAGCAAGCTGATGAAATTAAATTTTTTAAGACTTTGCCCAAAATGGTTCATCCTTGGGAAAGAAAATTTTTGCTGAAATATATCAAATAACAAACTAAATCCAAAGAATTATAAAAAATTTATAGTAAATAGTATGGATACTATCAATTTCTTCAAAAATTTAAAACCCTCGGATTGGGATGTTTTAGCAACGAAAAAATGGCGGGTAAAAGATGTTCTGGCTCATTTGGTGGGGTGGGAAAGAGAAGTTGCTAAGGCATTGGTCAGAGTATTTGAGGCCGAAGAAAAGCCTTGGTTTGTTTTGATAGAAAATTCTAATGCGTGTAATTTATTGTATATTGGGCGTGAATAGGTGCCAACATAATAGGCACCTAATTTAGGGTTCTGTTCCTGTTTAATCATTTGGAGAATTGGATGCGGGTGACAGATTCGAACTGCCGATGCACCTGGCTTATGAGACCGGTGTGGTGACTACCCTACCCGCGTAGTTATTTATATAGAAACACACTATCCTCTCAAGTTCCTTGGGACGGGCTGTTCACCGTGCGTAGTATGTTTTTATATGGTAGAAGCAGTGGGACTCGAACCCACAAC
>JAPLWL010000029.1:0-5268 GCA_026396635.1 Candidatus Komeilibacteria bacterium
TCCTAAAATATATGCAATCACCAAGACAAGCTTATTTATTTTTTTTACTACCAGGTCTTTTAATAGTAAAGATATCCAGTGCAAAAAAAGTATTGGTATCCAAATAGAACCAAAAGTCAAAAACTTTAACCAAAAAATGGCATTATCTTGACTAACATACTCACTTAACCATAACCAATAACCAAACGACCAAAAACCAGTGACTAAGGCTAAAATACTAAAAACTAAATTACTAGAATTTCGTCTTCTGATAAAAACGAGAATGCTAATAAATATAGATACTATAAAATTAATCAAACCGGAAGTAGCGAATACGTCTTGCATTTTTAAATTTTAATAATTTATTTTTGAGATTTAATAACTAACGCTTGACCAGCAAAAGAAGTATTAATCTCTATATTATTATACCCTATTTGTTGTAAAATTTCTAGAATCTCTACCTTAGACAAAAAATTATATAAACCCAATTTAGCCTTTTTCTCTATATATCTTGCGTGACGTAAAATTAATGGGCCATATAACAATCTTTCGGCATGCAGTGGGTTTAATATATTAAAAATAGATCCTAAAAAAACATAAAAAAAATTCACTCCTTTTTTGGGAGTAGACCAAACCAAAACTCCCCCTGGTTTCAAAATACGACGCAACTCTTTCAAAATGGCAGATAGGGCGTCTTTTCCTAAATGATGTTCGTGTTTATTTACATAAGTAATTACCAAATTAGAAACTATACCGTCAAATTTATCATCTTCAAATGGTAATTTACTAGATAAGTCGAGCTGAAATAATTTTAACTTATCATTTGGTATAATTGGTTTTAATTTAGCCAACCTAATTTTAGTATGCGAGATCATCGTTGGACTAAAATCAAAAGCTACTATCATTTTTATTAAGCCTTTTCATCCTCTTTTATATTTACATATCGAGAAATTGCCTGTACAAGTTTTTTATATGGCCTGCCAGCTTCAAGATGAGGATAAATTTTACCATATTTTTCTCCCCAAAATTCTTCTTCTGAAATAATTTTTATCATAAATCAATATTTTTAATATATTATTTTCTAAAAATAATACGCGCAACAAATAAAATCATTACTAAGCTAAAATATGGGCCAAGCCAATTCAACTGCCAATAATTACCAAACGGCAAAATTAAATCAAAAATAACACCGAAGATGCTAGCAATTCCCGTACCAATTAATACTAGCCGTAAATTAATTCTAATACTTCCATCTGATGTTATATATCTTTTTAACATAAAATAAAAACCGCCTGCCATATAAAATAGGAATAAAAAAGAAAATATTATATAGCCGACTAGGTTGTAAATCGCATCATAACCCCATGGCCTCATTATTAGACCTTGAATAACTGCGCCAGGAATAATTAATGACCATAAAGTAAAGGTCGCTATCGGCCACAATCTAATAACAAAAAATCGTAATGGCATTTTAAAATCTAAAGGAAAATAATAACCAAATACAAAAAATAAACCGGCAACCCAAATTGAACCAACATAAGACAATCTAGACCACAATAAAGATTGATCTGGTGAAAATGTCAAAATATTAGATAGAGCCAGACAAACGCTCCAAAAAGCTGTAAAAATAGTAAAAATAAAAAAAATTAGCCTCAGCTGGCTACGCCAATTTCTTGATAAAATATAAAACCCTAATAAAAAATTTAAACTGGCAATAACTATTAAAAATAAATTTTTAAAATCCATACTAATAATTACCTTTCTTTGTGTAAAATCAAATAAACAATACTAAAAACCAAAAATAATGTGAAAATAGCGCCAAAAGAATTTAATTTCCAATAACCACCAGATGGTAAAATTAAATCAAAAACAACACCAAAGGCAGACCCAAGTGAAAGGCCAAATAAAATATAACCCAAAGCCTTCTTAATTACGCCGTCAGAAAATAAATATCTCTTGATCAATATAAAAAATGCTAAGCCCATAAAAAATAAAAGACACAAGGAAAAAATAGTGTAACCAAAAATATTATAAGTAGCATCAAGCCCCCACGGTGCCACTTGAACACCGGTAATAATAAAATTCGGATTGATTAATAAAAAAACTGCTAACAAAATCGGGATCCACAAAAACCTTCTCAATCTAGTATCAAGTGGCAATTCCAATGGCGCGTAATAAGAAAAATAAACTAGGGTTGGAGTAATTAATAAGGCAGCAACATAGGTCATCCTAAACCAAAATAATGCCTGCGGTAGTTGATGTAAAAAAGTGTAATACTCCTGCAACCCATTGGCGAAGCACCATATAAATAACGTCACGGTCAATAAAAGAAACGACAAACGCAAACGACTCTTATAATTTTTAGAAAAAACCCAAAAACCAACCAATAAATCAATTGACCCAGAAGCCACTAGAGCAATACATTTCCACATCATATTATTTAATACTAATATTAAGGGGTCTAATAAATATCAAGTATCCGGTTATAGAAAAATTAATAAACAAAAAGATTGCACCCAACCAATCATACTTAAAATTATTTAACAGCAATAAAAAAATACTAACATAACCGGTAGTCAAAAAAGTTCCTAAAGTGCCTATTAATAAATACTTGATTTGTATTCTATGGACGCCGTCAGCTGATAAATATTTTTTATACAACAAACCGGCTCCCAAAAAAACATAAACAAAAAAATAAATACCAAAAACTAAAAAATCAGTAAATCTAATCTCTCTATACAAAATATTATCAATAATACTATTTTCATGAATTTTTATTATGCCCAACAAACCCAAAACTATAAGCACCAATGGGACAAAATAAATAAAAAATGTTAATGGTTTGGAATAAATCTTATCTTTATATGGAAAATGATAACATAGCATTACGTACGCAAAGGCCGCTAATATTCCAAAAATATAAACCAATATAACAAAAACGTGGTCTTGCCAAAATATATCCATGACAGACAATTGGAAAGCCTTAACGACTCCCCAACCGCCGCCAAATAAACACATTACAAAAAACCAAAAACTAACCGGCTGTTTATGGTGTTTTAAATAAACTACTAAGCCTAAAAAAATATTCAATAAACCAATGATCAGAATAAATAAATTTTTAGTATCCATAAATTATTATCTTCTAAAAAATCAAACAAGGCCGGTGGGGATATTTCTCTGCCGACATACGGAACCCTCCATATAGATTCCAAGGCCGTTTGGCCATATATTTTTCCTTTTCAGATACTAAAAAAGGCATATTTATTATACCCTACTAACCCGAAAAAGCAATGTTTTAGGCCAAAACCTCTAATAAAGCGTTAACAATTTTTTCTTTTTGTTCGTGTTGAATTTTATATTCGTCAATAAACGGCTGAACCATAATATGGATCAATTCGTGCTTTGCAATTCTAACCGGATCTAGCGGGGCGCAATTTAAGTTAATAAAAACGCAGTTTTTGGCTGAATCATAAAAACCCAATGCCGCGTAATTACAAATCTTTACTTTAAAAATTTTATTATCGTTTTCATGAAAAAACTTTATTAGACGCTCTATGAAATCACTAGCCTCAACCAACCATCGGCTTTCCAAATTATCTTTAAATGATTGATATTTCTGTTGATTATTGAGATATTCCTCTTCAACATTACCAGCTGACGCGCTGAATCTAATATTATGCTGTTTAAAAAAACTAGTCTCAATTTGCGCTCTATCTGCATTATCCTTTTCTTCTTCTAAACTACAAACTTCAAAGGTTATATTTTTCATATAGACTCGTCAAATTCTTTTTAGAAAATCTTATTTTATACACTTTATAAAAAACAGACTCAAACTTAGTTTGCCTTAGAGTTGGTTTTAGTTCTTTAAGCAATTGCAAAAGTTTATTTTTGCCAAATTTTTTAAATAATAATTCAATCCAAAAATAACCAATTTTATAAACATCCTTATCATTAAAATCTAACTTATCAAGAACCCGCAAGGCGGCTGTTTCATCTGGAACTTTGTGTATCTGATTGGCTAAATAACTTGCTAGACCCTCATTTAACCACCGAGGCGCAAAGCCATTAGTTAAAGTATTAATATACAGGTGAGAATGTTCGTGGAGTAAAACCTTCCAATATCTTTTAAAATCCGTATGACTAGATTCACTTAAATAACAACTTGGGTGCAACATATAAATAGCCCCTGGTTTTGCCCAACCAACCATCCAGGATTGCGTTTTCCAGCCCCAATATCTATCCATGTCTTTTCGACTATTAAACAAAATTATTTGTGGCAACGAAAGTTCAATTTGAAAAAACTTATCAAGGATTTTCTTATTTTTAATTACCTGCTCATTAATTTTCTTGTGATATAAAATTTTTGCTACCTCTATAATTGGCACTATCTGCTGTTTCATATATATTTACATTAAATTTACCTTAATAATAACATCATCGATATTCGTCTGATTAAAAATGAAGTTGCTGATTAAATCATAAAAATATCTTATTTCAGAAAAACCATATTTTTCATAATTTTCAAGATTTTGTTCAACATCTTGTGGATTGCCTATTTTAATCTCCAAAGCAATAACCAAATATTCCATAAATATATCTGCTTTATCAGAATCTTTTTCATATTCTTGGGACACCGATAGATTCTTATCAAGATTAATGTAAGAAAAAATTTTTAGAGCCAAATGGATTAATTCGTGCTTAAAACCGCTTAGGTTTGGTTTATTATCCTTATCAGTGCTAATAGTTATAATATATTTATTACCAATTTTTTTATTAAAAGCTGTTCTTTTGTTTAAAGAATTATCAATTTTTAATTCATAATCAGGAAAACTACTAATACCCAACAATCTTTTTAATTTTTCTTCGATTTCTTTAATCTCAGGTTTTTTCATATTAAAAAAATTTAATATATAAAAATGCTACTCTTGTAACTTAGCACGTTTTATATTTTATCCACAATCAATCAGGGTTTCAAAAGGACCTAGCCGAGCTGCGCTTGGCTAGGTCCCATGATGTCACAACAATTGAAGCAACTTGCGAGCCCGTTCTTCCGCAGATTTTACATACGCAGTATAATCAGGGATTCTTGTAAGAACGCCCTCCGACAAAACGTAAGTAGCATCCAAGGAAGTTTTCCTAAGGAAGTACCGATCATGCGAGACCAGCAATATGGTACCCCGATAAGTCTTCAACGTTTCCTCAAGGGCTTCAAGAGCCTCGAGATCAAGGTGGTTAGTGGGTTCATCTAGGATAAGCACATTGACCGACAACGCCGAGAACAACGCCAAT
>JAPLWL010000029.1:5294-5826 GCA_026396635.1 Candidatus Komeilibacteria bacterium
CAATAAAAGACGCGCCCGGCCGCCTGGACTCAATGTACTAATCGGCAATGTTACCTGAGCCTGAGCAAAGCCAAACCTAATGAGTTTGGCATAAGAATCCTGCTTGGCAAGACGAGCCCGTTCCATAAGAAATTCTAACAACGTTTGTTCTCGTGGAAGCGTTTCGTGTTCCTGCATCATATTGCCAATCCGAACGCCGGAACCAATTTCGACAGCTCCACCCATCGGTGGCAATTGACCAGCAATCGTCTTCAAGAGAGTTGATTTCCCGGTGCCGTTGAGTCCCATGATACCAACTCTGTTTTTATACCGAACTTCAAGGGACACGGGGCCGATCTTAAAACCATTAGGATATCCAGCCACTAGGTTGACCAGGCAAATATCCAGGGTTCCAGAATCAACCCCTGCTTCCAATGGAATCTCAAACGGATCTCTTTCGATTGGTTTTTCAACCAAATCCATATGCTCAATCCGCTTGTCAATTGACTTAGCTACCCGCGAAGACTTGCTAGCTTGGTCGCGTTTAAAGCCC
>JAPLWL010000070.1:0-4796 GCA_026396635.1 Candidatus Komeilibacteria bacterium
CCTGTCTTTGCCTTTAATGTTAAATAAAAGTTTGTTTGTTCCAACAATGGGCGGAGAAGAAAAAATTGTTAGCCAAAAAGCTCTGTGGCGGGCTCTGCGGTTAATTCCCGGCATTCTACCATTTATGCTGGCCTTTTTCTTGTTTAATGATGCCGTTACAACTCTAACTAATAATTATTCCATTGTTACCAGTAATTTATTTCATATTTCAAGCAGTCAGCTTAGCTTGGTAACCTTATTAGTTATTATTATGGCTGGGTTTGGCGGCTTGGCTTGGGGGGCAATTTCGGATAAAATCGGGGCCAAAAAAGCTTTAATTTTTTTACTTTTGAGTTGGGTGATCTTTTTGCCGGCCTTGGCTTTAGCCCAAAAATATCAATTGTATTTTATTTTTTCTTTAGCGGCCGGCTTGTCCATTGGTGGCACTTCTACGGTTTCCCGGCAAATTTTAACTTTGTTATTGCCCGAGCGTATTTTAAATTATGGTTTTGGAATTTATGCTATTTCCGAACGGGCTTCAACTATTTTTGGACCCCTAGCCTGGACAGCGGTTTTGTCATTAAGCGGTTATCGGGCGGCCATTATGTCTATGGTGGTTTTTCAAATAATCTCCGTTATTTTGATTAGTAAATTACCCAAGACTAAGGTATAATTTTTTGTATGGATACATTTAGAATTAGAGTAAAGAAAGATATTATTTGTGAAGTTGTTAAGCCCTCTAAACCGTCGCGGCGGGTGATTATTCTGGCTAGAGGCATGCCGACCTATCCATCTAAAAGTGAACTATTATTTTATTTTGCTAGCCAGGGTTATTGGGTTTTTTGTCCAAGATACCGAGGTAGTTGGGAAAGCGGCGGTTCGTTTTTAAAAATTTCTCCTCATCAAGATATTTTAGATGTTATAGATACTCTCTCTCCAGGTTTTGTTGATCTGTTGACTGGTAAAAAATATCAAATCAATAACCCAGCGGTTTATTTGATCGGTGGTAGTTTTGGTGGCCCGGCAGCCATTTTGGCTTCTCAAGACAAACGGGTTAAAAAAGTAGTGGCCTTATCGCCGGTGATTAATTGGCAAGTAGAAAGCAAGGTAGAGAGGCTGGATTTTATGAAAAAGTTTGTTCGATCGGCCTTTGGCTTTGGTTATCGTTATATTGATCGGGATTGGGACAAATTAAAAACCGGTAAATTTTATAACCCAATGGCAGTGATTAATCGTTTGGACGCAAAAAAGCTATTTATTATTCATGCTCAAGATGATGAGGTGGTTTATATTAAGCCAAGCCAAGATTTTGTTAAGCGGCTAGGCTGTAAATTTTGGTGGTTAAAAACCGGCGGTCATCTTTCTACTTCGGTATTAATGGAGCTTAAATTTTGGAATAAAATTTCTTTGTTTTTTAAATAATATTTTATGGACGATCAAGTGATAAAAAAGCCAACCCGAACCTATGCTTTTGATTTTGACGGGGTTATTACTCAATATCAAGGTTTTAAGGGCGAGGATCATTTTTGTGAACCAAATTTAGAAACCATTAAGGCTATCAGGTTATTAAAAGAGCAGGGTAATACTATTATTATTTATTCTACCCGGAGTGAAGAAAATTTGGCTGCTTACTGCAAACAGCACGATATTCCGGTGGATTATATTAATCATAACCCAGAAGTTTCCGGCAGTAATCCCGGCAAGCCTGTAGCTTCGGTGTATATTGATGACCATGCGGTTTGCTATCACGGTCAGACCGCAGAAGAATTAGTGGCAGAAATTATCAATTTTAAAACTTATTGGCAGTAATTTGGACTACTGAGTATTAAAAAACGACCCTAGTTAGGATCGTTTTTTTATTTTTATTATCTTTCGCTTTTAAAGGTCCGGCCGTTGCGGCGAGAGGAGTTGGAATTATGTTGTCTTTGGTGGCGATCCATTCGTCCGGTATGGCTTGGTTCATTTCGAGGAGCAGAATAGCCAGCAGATCTTTTAGGGTTATTTCGGCTGGAAGAAAAATGATTGGGTCCGGTTGTCCGGGGTGATCTTTCGCTGCTAAAACGAGTTGGTCTACTTGGCCTTGTTTCTGAGAAATCCGGGCGGCTCGGGCGATTATTTTGAAAACGGCTTGGGCGAGCATCAGCAAAGCGATTGGGTGGTAGTGTTGTTCGTTTTTCTGGTAGCTGAGGCAAAGGAGAAATTGGCAGTTTATTTTTTATCAAATGTTCTATTTCTTTAACGTCGCTAATTTGGTCTGGCATGGCAAAGGAAATGGCATGTCCCGGGCGTCCGGCTCGGGCGGTTCGGCCAATGCGGTGAACATAATCTTCGGTCTGCTCAGGTAGATCATAATTGATTACTAGTTCAATATTGCTAACATCAAGTCCTCTGGCGGCAATATCGGTGGCAATTAAAATGCGGTAGCGGCCTAGCTTAAAACCGTTGATGGCGTCTAGTCGCTGGTTGAGTGAACGATTAGAATGAATTTCGGCAGCCGAGTGTCCCATATGCCGAATCATGGCGGTAATTTTTTTAACGCCGAATTTGGTCCGGCTGAAAATAAGCACGCTACCCTTATATTCAGTTAATAGTTTTTCTAAAAGCTGAAGCTTGTTTTCGTTTTTTACAATAAATAATTCCTGAGTAACATCGGTAGCGACTGAGCCGGTGGGTGCCACTTCTACTCGGATTGGCAATTTCATAAATTTAGTTGCTAGACTCACGATGCCTTGGGGAATAGTCGCCGAAAAAAGCATGGTTTGCCGGTCAGTTGGCAAAGCTTTTAGAATTTTATTAATTTGTGGAGCAAAGCCCATGTCTAGCATGCGATCGGCTTCGTCTAAAACCAAAACAATAACTTTGTCTAGTCGGACAGTTTTTTGTTCTAGATGGTCAATTAGTCGGCCAGGGGTAGCGATAATAATGTGAGGATTTTGCTGCAGATTTTTAATTTGTTTAGGAATGGGTTGGCCGCCAATTAGTACGGCAGTTTTTAGCCCTAAAAGTTTGCCAACCTGCATTAAGCTTTCCGAAACCTGCAAAGCCAATTCGCGGGTTGGTAAAACCACTAAGCCCTGTTTGCCTTTATCTTGAGCTAGGCGCTGGATCATGGGAATGCCAAAAGCTAGGGTTTTGCCTGTACCGGTTTGCGCTACGCCCATCAAATCTTTGCCCTCAATGGCCGTGGGAATAGATTGATATTGGATTGGTGTGGGGTTGATAAATTTTAATTTATCTAAGATTTCCAGAATTCGCGGCGCAATGCCCAAAGAATTAAAAGTTTTATTTTCGGAGGCAGTTGGGTTCATAGAGTTTTAGTTTAATGAAAATTTGGATCATTATTGTTTAATATAGATAATACTTGGCCATCATAGCAGAAAACCCAATAAATAGCTAAGTTATTTAAAAAATTAGGAGTTTTTGATTATTTTTGTGGCATATTGACGTTTTGTCGGAATATTGATTAGATATGGATGCTTAAGTCCTTTGATTTGAGCTGTTATTTACCACAAGAGTCTTTTTTGGAGAAAGAACAGTGAAGGAGAAAACCGATGACGTTCCCTTTACCGCCTTGATTTTAGGAGGCGGGGGACTCGTGGGTCGTCAGGTGGCCTTGCTCTTGGCTAATTTACCGCAAGTAGAGCGGTTGGTGATCTGTGCATTGACCGTTGACGAAGTGGAACGGGCCAAGGCATTTCTGTTGCCGCAATTGCCTGACCGCATTACGGTAGAATGGGAATCTGGCAACCTGTTCGTGCCAACCCAACTTGCCCATGTTTCACCGGCAAAATTGAAGGAGTCGCCTGAGTTTCGCTCAGTTGTGCTTCGCTCGATTTATGCTGAGCCGGAAGAAGTTTGGCGAGAAAACCATCTGGCTCAGTTGATTCTAAAGTGGCGGCCAACTTGGATCGTGGACGGTGTGAATACTGCCACCGGCATCTCTTACGCCAACTCCTGGGATATCACGGCTAAAGTTCTTCAAGACCTGAAAGCCGGTGTTGATTTCACTGCTCAGCCAGCTGATTTGGAAACGCTTTTGATGAGTTCGGGCATTCCCCAGCTCACCCAACACGTGGCCATTTTACAGCGAGCGACTCGCGAGGTTGGCACCCAGATGTATCTCAAGGTGGGAACGACCGGCACTGGCGGCATGGGTCTCAATATCCCGTACACCCATGGCGAAGGCAAGCCTTCTCGGGTGTTGATGGGTAAGAACGCCATCTCTGGCGCTCAAATGTTCCTGCTGTTGTTGTCGGCGCGGACGCCTTCTCCCAGCTGTATGGTGACCAAGGCGTTGGTGCCAGCGGCGATGATTGGTTATTCCGGGATTCGCTATGGTCGGCCATTGCCTTACAAAGGCAGAGAGTTTGAGTTGTATGACCCTCGAGCAGTGTCTTTGTCGAGATTGTCCAGTCTGGAAGTGGTAGCGGCCAAAGACGCTTTTGAGATGGTTGGCAACATCGAGATCGTCATGATTGGCACCGGCGAAAATGGGGAATTTACCCTGGAAGAATTCAGGGCAATTACGGCGCCAGGACAGATGGAAATGGTTACGGCTGAGGAGGTTGCCAGAATGGTCGTTTCCGAACTGATTGGCCGCAATACCGGACATGACCTGATTGCGGCGATGGATGCCGGAGTTATTTCGCCCAGCAATCACGGTGGCTTACTTCGGGAACGAGCGCTGGCTGCAGCTGAAATCATGGCAGCTAAGGAAGGTGATTTTTCGGTGGCTTTGGGTGAACTGGGCCCGCCACAGCTAACCAAGCTGCTCTATGAGTTTACTTTCATTCTGAAAGCCTGTGAGATCCGAGGTC
>JAPLWL010000070.1:4847-11218 GCA_026396635.1 Candidatus Komeilibacteria bacterium
GCTTTCCCATTTGTTGGAGGAATTTATCCGCGCCAATTCGATTGGTCAGAAGTTGGCCAGGGTCTGCATTTCGGTAGGCGTGCCGATTCTCCTACCCGATGGAACGTTGCTGCGCGGTCCGCGTGTCAATATTCCAGAAACCACCGGTCACATCCATGAGTTTCCGGTTGATGCAGACAACGTTAATCAGTGGGCCGAAACCGGCTGGGTTGATCTTCGGGTTAGTAGCATGACTCGTTGGATCGAACGGATCAATAGGATTCAGCGCACTACCGGCGACCATGGTGCCAAGATTGGCAATGGTTCAGATGAGGCTCTCGGGGACTTTGCCCGAAGCTTCAAGCCGGGCGAGGTTGTCGCTTTCATCTTTGCCGATGAGTTCGATGGCGCCCGAATCAAATGACCGAGTTTTTCAAACATCAAGTTCTGGCTGCCGCTGAAGCGGCAGCCAGAACAAACCCTTTATAGTTTAGGCGGTATAATTACCGTTTTTTTATTTGTTAAAATGTATTACAATGATAGGTATGAAATGTGGGAAAAAACCAATTAAAATCATTGCCGTTATTTTTGCTATAGTAATAACTTTTCAGCCTAGTTTTGGTCTAAAAGCTCAAACCACAGCGGATCAAACCCTTGAATTGCAAAGGCAACTAGAGGCTATCCAAGCGGAGATTGCTCAATATGAAAAACAGCTTACGCAGGTGTCTTCTCAAAAAAATACTTTGAATAAAAAAATTAA
Source organism: Candidatus Komeilibacteria bacterium (assembly GCA_026396635.1). Taxonomy (GTDB): domain Bacteria; phylum Patescibacteriota; class Patescibacteriia; order UBA1558; family JAPLWL01; genus JAPLWL01. The sequence goes on from JAPLWL010000070.1 coordinate 5,587, forward strand.
TGAGCTTAAAGTTCAACAAAATAAAGTTGCCGCTCAAATTAAACAAACTCTTTTAACTTTGAAAAAAATAGAAGTTCAATTAAACGTGGTTGAAACCGATATTACTCTACGGCAAAAGAAACTGGCTAATTTGCAAGAGCAGTTGGGCCATGTGGTAAAGTTGCTTAATGAAAAAGATAGACTGTCTTTAGTTTTGGTGCTTTTAAGTCAACCAACGATCGGCGGTTTTTTTAATGAATTGGGCAAATATCATAAAATTATTTTTAGCTTAGGTGATTTAACCAAGCAAATCCAAACAGAGAAAAAGAATTTAGAGGATCAAGAAACAGCTTTGGGTGTTAAGCATGAAGAACAAAGTAATTTTATTAATATTAAAAATTTACAGAGTGTTCAGTTGACTCAAACTTTAACTGAGCGCAAAGATTTATTAGAACAGACTAAGGCTAAGGAAAGTGATTATCAGGCCGAGCTAGCTGATCGCAAAAAAAGAGCCACGGAAATTAAAAATAGAATTTATGATTTGTTGGGTGTTGGCCAACAAGTTACTTTTGGCCAGGCCGTAACAATTGCCCAATCTGTTTCTGGGATGGTAGGAATTAGAGCGCCGTTTCTGCTGGCTATTTTAACTCAAGAGTCTAATTTAGGTAAAAATGTTGGTACTTGCAACCGGCCCGGAGACCCGCCGGAAAAAGGCTGGCGGGTGATTATGAAGCCAGAGCGCGATCAAGAGCGATTCGTGACTATTACCAGTGAATTAAATAAGAACCCAGATATTACTCCGGTTTCTTGTCCCATGAAAGATAGTAAGGGTAAACAGGTGGGTTGGGGCGGCGCTATGGGTCCGGCGCAATTTATTCCTTCTACTTGGCTGGGTTATCGGTCTAAAGTTACGGCCATTACCGGCAAGAGCGCCAACCCTTGGGATATTAGAGATGCTTTTATTGCGGCGGCTATTAAATTAAAAGCTGACGGCGCTGGTTCTCAGAGCGGGGAATGGGCCGCCGCCATGAAATATTTTTCCGGCTCTACTAATATTCGCTACCGTTTTTATGGTGATAATGTAGTGGCTACCGCTAAAAAATATGAGCAAGATATTGCTGATTTAACGGTTAAATAATTTAAATATGAAAATTAAATGGAATGAGGTTACCTGGTACTCAAAACTGGCAGCAATTATTTTATTTGTTGGGGTTTTTGGTTTGGGTTTGAGCATTGGCCGGCATTACCCCAAAGAAACAATAATTATTTCAAATTTTTATCCTACTAAGCCAGTTAAGACTAAGCCGATTTTAGTGGACTTACCAACTGTAGGCCAGGTAATTTCCAGCCCTTTAATAATTAAGGGACAAGCTTCTGGTAGTTGGTTTTTTGAGGCTTCATTTCCGGTTAAGTTAGTGGATGCTAATAATAATGTTTTAGGAATAACTCAGGCTCAAACTCAAGCTGATTGGATGACTGAAAATTTAATACCTTTTGAGGCTAAATTAATTTTTAACAAGCCAACTACAGTCACGGGCCGGTTAATTTTGTCTAAAGATAATCCGTCTGGTTTGTCGGAATACGATCAATCTTTTTCCGTGCCAATTCTTTTTAAATAAGGAAGATCAAAAATACGAACCGGTGAAGCTCGTATTTTTAGTTAATTTTTTAATGAGAAACAGGTTGGTTGCAATTATTGTAAGGGTTTGGCTGGCTCGGTTTGAGCATTGCCTTGTGGGCCCGGATTATTAGGTTGCGGCATCATGGCTGGCCGGATCTGAATAGATTGGGCAGTTAAACTACCATCCGAATTAGATTTGCCGGTAATCATAACATTAGTGCTGGTAGTTAAATCGCTGAGAGTGCCGCTGACAAATTTGCCAATCTCGGTGCTGGGTGAATAAAGAATAATTTTGGAACCGCCATCGCGCATTTTTATGGTTAAGGTTTGATTGTCTTTGCTGACAATTTCGCCGTTGGTAAAACCGCCACCAGCCATAAAGCGATTGCCGCCTCGTTGAATTTGTCCGCCGGCTGTGCCAGCAAAATTTCCGCCTAAAGTTTGGCCATTAAAAGCCATTTTATTGGTAGCGGTTTTGGTTTGGCCGTATTTAAAACCGCCGTAAAAAGAAATAAGGATAATGACGGCCGCCACGATAATAGTGGTTGAGTTTTTTTTATTAATCATAGATTAATTGGTTAGTAATTAAATTTTAAACTTCGCTCTTTAAAATTGAGCAATTAATTTTAATAGATTTATCCAGCACTAACTTTTTGTTTTAAAATATTATAATTTGTCATAAAATTAATTAAAAAGTTAGTGCTGGATTTATTCAAAACGCAAGGCATCAATGGGATTTAGTTTGGCGGCGCGTCTGGCCGGGTAATAGCCAAAGATAATGCCAATGGCGGCGGAGACGCTAAAGGCCAGTAGTACGGAAAAAGGCGAGACCTTAGTTTGAATCAAACCAAAGTAAGTAATGCCCCAGGAAATTAGCCAGCCTAAAATAACTCCAAGTAAGCCACCCAAAAAAGTCAGAGTAACGGCTTCAATTAAAAATTGTAAACTAATGTCCCGACGTTTAGCGCCAATGGATTTGCGTAAGCCGATTTCTCTAGTTCTTTCGGTAACCGTGGTTAACATCATATTCATAATGCCAATGCCGCCAACCACCAAAGAAATTCCGGCGACTGACCCAAGTAAGATGGTAAAAATTTGGGCGACGCTGGAAGCAGTAGCCGCAATATCGGCTTGGTTTAAAGTGTTGAAATCAGCCAATTGGGGACTTGCGATATGGTGACGGGTTAATAACAGGTCGGTAATTTGTTGCTGAACCGTAGCCGTAGATTCGGCATCTTGGGCAGCGGCGCTAATAGAAGTAACATATTCGTCGCCGGCTAAGAATTTTTGGGCGGTAGTCAGGGGAATAAAAATCATGTCGTCTTGGCTGCCAAAGCCTGAACCACCTTTGGCTTTGGTTATACCAATGATGGTGAAATTGATTTGTTTGATGCGAATAGTTTGACCCAGGGGATTACTGTCTACGCCAAAGAGATCATCTCTGACCGTTGGTCCAATGACTGCCACTTTAGAGGCGGTAGTTAAATTTTGTTCACTAATGAAAGCGCCATTATCAACGGCAACATTTCTAACGTCCGGATAGGCTGAGTTAACGCCTACTACTTGAGTGTTGGTATTGGTTCCTTTGGCAGTCACTTGGTAACGGCCGCTGACTTCCGGGGAAACGCCTTTAAGGTTGCTAACTTCTTGGCTAATAGCTTGGGCATCGGCCAAAGTTAAAGATTTGGCAGAGCCGCGGCCGGCGCTAACGGTGGTGCCGGGTCCGCGTTGGGCCCCAGGCATAATAATAATTAAATTAGAACCAATAGACTGAATACTGGATTGGATAGAACTTTGGGCGCCTTGGCCAATGGCTAACATGGCAATAACCGAACTAATACCAATAACAATGCCCAAGGTGGTTAAGAAGGATCGGATTTTGTTAGCGGAGAGTGCCAGGTAAGTTTCTTCTAAAATATCAAGAGTTTTCATAAGGGTCTGGCAATTCTTTTTTGGTGATGGCGGCTATCTTGAGTGATTAGACCATCTTTAATAAAAATAATTCTATCAGCATGTTCGGCTATTTCGTGTTCATGGGTAATAAGGATAATAGTCCGGCCTCGTTCTTGGTTAAGTTTTTGAAAGGTCTTTAAAACAATTTCTCCAGTTTGGGAGTCTAAATTACCAGTGGGTTCGTCGGCTAAAATTAATGATGGATTATTAACCAAGGCTCGGGCGATAGCTACCCGTTGAATTTGTCCGCCAGATAATTGGTTAGAGAGGTGATCAAAATGTTGTTTTTCTAAACCGGCCGCCCGCAAAGCTTGATCGGCTCGTTTTTTTCTTTCCTCAGCTTCAATTTCGGCGTAAACCAAGGGCAGCATAACATTGCGAAGCACAGTGGTTCTGGGCAGTAAATTAAAACTTTGGAAAACAAAGCCGATATTATTTTTTCTAATTTCGGCCAATTCATCTTCGCTGAGTAGGGAAACGTCCTTGCCGTCTAAAGTATAGGTACCGCTGGTGGGAGTATCCAGGGCGCCCAGGATATGCATTAGGGTTGATTTGCCAGAGCCCGATGGCCCCATAATGGCTACAAATTCGCCATCTTGAATAGTAAAGCTGACTCCTTTTAGGGCCTGAAACTGAACGTTGCCGCTAAGGTAGGTTTTGGTGATATTTTTAACTTCCAGCATAAATTTAACGACCTATTCTAATAGCATTGCCGGTTAAAGCACCGCGAGTATTGCCGCCGCCAAATAAGCTAGGAGCTTGGCTGGTGGTTTGGCTGGTGGCGGTTGATGTAATAGTTCGAGTAACAATTTCTTGGCCTTCGGTTAATCCGGAAACAATTTCAGTTTCAGTATCATTGGCTAAACCAATGGTGACGGTTTGGCGGCGGGGTGGAGTGTCAGAAGTGACTGCACCAGAGCTACTGGCCGGAGCAGCTGGTTTTTGATCAAAAATTTCTACATAATAGTTATTACCTTGTTGTTTGATGGCGCTATTAGGCACTATTAAAACATCAGATTTGACGTTGGTAATAATGTTAGCGCTAACGCTCATGCCGGATTTAACCCGATCATCTTGAGAGTCAAAGCCAATTTTAACGTTGTAGGTAACCACGCCCTGGCTAACGGTACCAATGGTGTCTAAGTCAATAACTTCGCCGGCAATACTTAGATCATCAATAGCATCAAAAGTTAGAGTGGCTTTTTCGCCGACTTTAATTTTGGCAGCATCAACTTCATTTAAAGAAATTTCAGCTACCTGTTGTTTGGTAACTAAGGTGGCCACGGTAGTGTTGGCGCTAATAGTGTCTCCTTTTTTTACATCAACTTTAGCAATAATGCCATCAAAGGGCGCTTTAATAAAGTAATCGGCAAATTGTTCTTGGGCATCCAACAGGGCATTTTCTCTTTGTCTGATAGTCATTTGTTGAGACTGGATGTCTAAGGGGTCGGCGCCGGTTTTAAGCTTGGCCAGACTTTCAGTTTTTTCAGCAATGGTTCGCTCGGCATTAATAATGGTGTCTTTATCGTTTTGAATAGTAGTTTTAATATTGAGCAAATTGGAAAGAACGCTATTGATGCTGTTAGTATAGTTGCTCAAGGTAGTTAGTTGGCTATCGGCCGTGCTATTGGTTCTAATGCCATAAGCCGTGGCCCGGTCTTTATAAAACTGGATTAAATTATTGGTGCTTTTAACCGCTTGAGCCACTGTTTTTGCTGTGTCATAAGTTTTTTGAAGTAGTGATTCTATGGTGTCGTTGGTGGCCGAGCGATCGGTTGATTTGTAATTAGCAAAAGCTTCATCATAATTGGTGCGGGCGGCGGTGTAGTCGTTATTAGCATCATTTTTGTAAGTTAGGATACTCTCATCCTTATTTTTTATAATATTAGTGTAATAATCAATCCATTGATCGCCGTTGGCCGCGTTGGTGCCATAAAGAATGCTGTAGAGGCCGGTAGTAATGTTAGGTAAATTTAAAAAAGCATCAGCGGTGGTGTTAAAGGCGTCTTCGTAAGATTTAGTTAAATCCGCTAGAGCGCTTTGTTTAGATTCTTGGGCTTGGGCCAAAGAATTTTCTGA
>JAPLWL010000070.1:11240-17192 GCA_026396635.1 Candidatus Komeilibacteria bacterium
TCTGATTGAATTAATGAGAGTTGATCCGCAGGCTGTTGAATTTTAGTTAAAGCCAATTTAGCTGAATCTAAGTTGGCGCTGGCATCCCGAACGGCCTTGCGGGCGTTTTCGGCATCAAATTGGATTAAGACGGTTTGGGCCAAAACACTCTGGCCGGATTCAATATTAAGAGCGGTTACTTGGCTGGAAACTTTTGATTTAAGATCAACTTGATTTGAATTGGTAACTTGGCCGGTGCCCGAGACAGTAGTTACCAAAGTGTCTTTAACTACGGTGCCTAAAATGTAGCTGGTGGGAGTAGCATTACTTTTCAATTTTTGATAGCTAAAGTAAGCGATTAAAATAATAATAATCAGGATAATGATACTGGCCGTACGATGTTCGCGCCAGAATTTTTTTATTTTTTCCAACATAAAATAAAGGAATAAATAGCTAAATTATTAATTAGGTAGCAGTGGTGTGCCAGGCTGACCTAGTGGTGGCGGTGGCGGTAATTTACCCGGAGCTGGCATTAATCTAATAAATTTAGCTAGAATTTGGCCGGTTTGATTAGGTTCGCCAATTACTACAATATAATCGTCAACGGCTAATTGATTTAGGGTAATGGTTTCTTGCTGGCGTTGAATAATTGTTTGGTTATCAAGAACTATAATTTTTTCTGTATTATTTTGACTTTTAATAATGATAGTAGAGCTAGCCAGGTTGATAATTTGACCAAAAGTTCCATGAGCTCCCAAAAAGTCTCGGTTGCCAAAATCTTTTTTAAATTCTTGAAAAAATCCTTGGCGAGGGCCGGCAAAATTACGGTGATAATTTTCTTCCCAGGCTCGTGAAAATTTGGCTTTTTGCAGGCCGACCATTAAACCAAGACTAAAGGCTAATAGAATGATAATTAGTCCGCCAATGATTAAAGGGGCAATTTTAAAAATTTTTGATTGAAATAATTTGGCTTGGAATAATTTAGTTAAATCCATATTAGAAGCGGGTTAGTTTGTTAAGGGGAATAAAAATAATTTGTAAGTTTTTAATTAATAATTTTAGAGAAATGAAAAAAATAAAAACCACGGTTAGTAAGGTTAGGATGCTGGCAATGGGCAATGATTCTAATAGGCTAAAGGCCAGATTTTCCCAGTAAGCCGCTAAGACACCGGCATCAGAAAAAATTAGGGATAAAAATTGGCTAAAGCCGGATTCAGTAAAGCCGGTCATGACTAAACGAAAAGTTGGAATTAAAGCAATCAGAGAAGTGCCGAGGGTGACGGATAATAATAATAACCGGTATTTTCTGGCAATTAAACGTTGATGTTGTTGTAACCGTTGGTTAATTTTATCAAAAAGATCAGCTGCTGGTTCAACTGGGGGTAAGATTGAGAATAGATCAAGATAATTTTTAGACATATTTCTTACTATTAAGTAATACGATTTAGGATCTTAATTTGGTGCAAGCTAGCTAATTTTTAATAATTGATTGAGTTTAATCAAGGCTCGTCGCCAACGGCTTTTAATACTATTAAGCGGTTCATTGAGGTATTCGGAAATTTCCCGGAAATTAAGCTGGTCTTGATAATGGAGTAGGACTACCACTCGATCTTGAGTTGGTAGTTTGGCTAGAGCCGCAGTTAAAAGTTCAGCCAGATTAGCTTGGTCAAAAAGATTATCCGGCAAAGAAAGGGGATCGGTTAAGGTTTCTATTAAGGAATTGTTACCCAATTCGTCTTCAAATTCTGAAAAAACCAAGGCCTTCTTTTTTTTGAGAAAGTCCAGGGCTAAATTTTTGGCAATAGTAAATAGCCAGGTAGAAAATTTTTTACTTTGGTCAAATTTAGATAGATTTTGCCAAGCTCGGACAAAAACTTCTTGAGTTAAATCTTCAGCCTCAGGAGAATTATTAACATAATGGTAAATAAAACGGTAAATTGGTTTGAAATAAGAGTTAATCAAAATTTCTAAAGATTTTTCATCTCCTTTTAGATAGTTGTAAATTAATTGAGACTCGCTGGTATCGATCATAATTTTAATATACTATAAGCTATTTTATTAAAAGCTTCAATTTATCTTTAGTGGTTGGTTGGTTATTTTTTTATTTGGTTTAGTTGTTGGTTATGTGGTATAATATGCCCATGGTTATGGATAAAAAATATACTCTTTCAGCACAGAGTTTGGTCAAGCTCTGTTTGTTTTTTATTATCGCGGTTTTAGCAGTGGTTTTATATAAATATTTATTAATAGTAATCGCGGCTTTAATTATTGCCTTAGTTTTGCGCCCGGGCGTGGATTGGTTGAGTCAGAAGGGGGTGGTTAGGCCGCTGGCGGCAACTAGTTTATTAGTTTTAATTTTGTTAATGATTGTTATTTTATTGGTAATTTTTACCCCTTTGTTTGAAAGCCAGCTAAAGGAAGTGGTTGGTAATTTGCCTCAATTGTTAAAACCGGTGGGTCAGTGGTTTGATTTTTTGCATAAGAATTTAGGGCTAGTGCCTAGCGCCAATGACCTTAATCAAACCGCAAATCAGTTTTTTCAAAATCAGTCTTGGTCGGTCAGCGGTTTATTGGCCCCGTTATTTTCCAGTTTATTAAAATTATTGATTTTTTTTATTGGATTATTTTATTTTATTTGGGACCCTAAAATTTGGCAGCACTTAACTCAGTTTAATCCTAGTTCGGCTAAGTTAGTTCAATCATTGGCGGTTAGAGTGGAAGCTAGGTTAAGCCGTTGGGCCATTGGGCAAATTATTCTCTGTTTGGCTATTTTTTTATTAACTTTTGCCGCTTTATCGTTTCTTCAAGTTCGTTACTCGTTACTTTTGGCTTTGGTGGCCGGTATTTTAGAGGCAGTGCCGTACGTTGGTCCGTTAACTACCGGATTAATAGTTGGATTATTTACTTTAGCCAATCAGCCGGCTAAATTAATTTGGGTTTTAGTGGCACTTTATTTGATTCAACAGTTGGAAAATCATTTATTAGTGCCTCAGATTATGGCGCGAGCAGTTGGTGTTAATGCTCTGAGTGTTTTATTGATGATTTTGACAGCGACTAAATTATTTGGACTACTCGGAACTTTTTTGGCGGTACCCAGTTTAGTGATTATTAAAAATATCTGGTTGCTTTGGCAAGCTCAGTATCAGTATAAATTTTTATGGTCAGCTTTATTTACCTTGCCCTTAATGGTGGTGATTCAGGAAATGTGCGCTCGGATTGGTATGGTAACTGGCCGAGGCTTGGCTGGTACCCTTAAAACACTTTATAATAAAAAGATTTTAGCTGTTTTAGTTTTGTTATTATTTGTGGCTAATACAGCTAATATCGGAGCTGACTTGGGCATGATGGCTGCCGCCATTAATTTGTTGCTGCCGGGTTTATCAGTGCCCTTGTTGATTGTTTTGATCACGGCTATTTCATCAACGGTATGCTAAATTTTTAAAATGGTTATGTTTTTCTTTGCTGGCTTATTGGGTGACTGCTTTTATGGTGACTAGTGATTGGGGTCAGGTTTTGTGGAGTACTATTATGATTCAGTGGCAGTGGAATGCTAATTATTTAATGATGTTAGTGGCCTTTTTGGGCACGACCATTTCTCCTTATTTATTTTTCTGGCAAGCTTCTGAAGAAGTGGAGGATGAAATTGAAGAAGGCCGGACTACAGTTAAAGCCCGTCGCGGCGCTACGGCTCAGGAAATCCGCAGCATGCGCATTGATACGGTAATTGGCATGATTTTTTCTAACCTTTCCACTTATTTTATTGTTTTAACTACGGCCGGTACGCTTTATGCTCATGGAATTACTAAAATTGCCAGCGCGGCTGATGCGGCCTTGGCTTTGCGGCCGTTTGCCGGTGACGCGGCTTATTTGTTGTTTACCTTAGGAGTAGTTGGCACTGGTTTATTGGCCGTGCCGGTTTTAGCCGGAAGTGTTTCTTATGCTTTGGCTGAAGTTTTTCATTGGCGAGAGGGCTTGTCCTTGCAATGGCGCAAAGCCTCTGGCTTTTATGGCGTGATGGCTACGGCCACGGTGGCCGGAGTCTTGATGAATTTTATTGGTTTGAACCCGATTCTAGCCTTGATCTATGCTGCGGTGATTAATGGTTTAACTGCCCCGGTATTTATTTGGTTTATTATTAAGACCACTAATAATAAAAAATTGATGGGCGAGTTTGTTAATTCCAGATTGCTTAAGGTTTTGGGTTGGCTTTGTTTTTGGTTGATGGCCGGAACAGCCGCGGCTTTCTTAATTAGTTTATTTAAATTTTTATGAATTTAGTACCCAATAAATTTTGGTTTATTGTTAATGCTAATTCTTATCGGGGTATTCCAAAAACTGATCATCAAATTTGGGAACAAGGCCGCGGTTTTTATGAATTTATTTCCAGATTTAAAAATGTGCCAATTTTAGGCGAAGGCGCTTTTGCTCTTTTTGATCGGTTTCAAGAAATTGAACCATTTTATCCCAAGCGCGATCTCTCCCGGTCTAATATGCAAACTAAGTCAACTTATTCTTTAATTAAAAATAAGGGTTGGCTAAAACATTTGGTTAATCATTTGGCTAAAAAGCCTTATCCTTTGGTTTGTTCTTTTTTTTCGCCAGCCCAGTCCGCTGAATTTTTTAATTACCCAGGAGAAATTTATTTAATGGTTTGCGATACGGATGTTTCCAGAGCCTGGGTAGCTTTAGAACCAAATTTATCGCGGATTAATTATTTGGCGCCCACGGCTAGAGTGGTGGAACGGTTACGGCTGTATGGCGTACCAAAAGAAAGAATTATTTATACCGGTTTTCCCTTGCCGGCAGAATTAGTTGGCGTGGGCGACAAGATTGCCAAAAAGAATTTAGCTGAGCGCCTGGTAAATTTAGATCCGAGCGGAATTTATCAATCTCAATATGGTGAGGAAATAAAAAAACAACTTGGTAAATTGCCAGCCAAAAGCAAGCACCCTTTAACTATTACTTTTGCTATTGGTGGGGCGGGCGCACAAAAGGAAATCGCAGTTAACTTAACCGAAGCGTTAGCGGCCGATCTTAGTCAGGGTAAGCTCCGTCTTAATTTAATTGCCGGTATTCATAATGAAGTGGCTAGTTATTTTAAGAAAGAAATCCGACGGCTAAAGCTTTGGGGTCAGTTAGGAAAAAATATTGTGATTGTTTCGGCTCTAAATAAGCAGGAATATTTTAAAAAATTCAATAAGGTTTTAGAGACCACTGATATTTTATGGTCTAAGCCTTCGGAATTGTCTTTTTATGTGGCTTTGGGCTTGCCATTTATTATTACCGAGCCAATTGGTTCCCAGGAAAATTTTAACGAAGCTTGGCTGACTGGTTTAGGTGCCGGACGTCGGCAGGGCCAATTGAAGCAGGCTCGGGAGTGGTTGTTTGATTTATTGCAGTCTGGTTGGTTGGCGGAAGCAGCCATGCAAGGCTTTATTGAGGGTGAGCGGCACGGTACCGAACATATTGTACGAGCGGTTTGTTCTAGTCAGTTGGGTAATAAAAAATTATGTTTTTCATCTAATCATTCATGTTTAACTCTATGAATTGGCTAGCTTTTGTGTTAATTGGTCACAGTGCTAACGCTTTAGTATTTTTGATTGATAAATTTTTTCTAACCAAAACCAAGGTTTTTAAAGACCCGCGTTTGTATGCTTTTTTGGTAGCTATTTTTAGCGTGTTGGCTTTTGTAATTTTAGCGCCATTTAATTTACATTACGTAGGAGTAGATCAGGTAGTGATTAATGTTTTGAGTGGCGGGTTTTTTATTGCGGCCATTGTTTTCTTTTTCAAGTGTTTGCAAGGTGCCGAAGCTTCTAGAATTGTGCCTTTTATTGGCGGCGGTATCCCGATTATTACTTTAATTGTTTCTTATTTTTTTCTAGGTGAACGGTTAACTTCCGGTCAGTTGATAGCTTTTATTTTTCTGTCCCTAGGTATTATTTTAATCAGCTTGAGCCGAGCCAAAGCAGC
>JAPLWL010000073.1 GCA_026396635.1 Candidatus Komeilibacteria bacterium
GTATAAGTTGTTTGATGTAAAGGTTATAGCAACGGGCTTATTTGGTTTTATTTTAGTCGGTTTTGCTTTTGCGGAAATAATTTTAGCCAAAGGATTAAATTACATTTTTTTTAGATCAGTCATTTTTCTTGCAACAGCCTTTTTCGTTTTTCTATTAGTTAAATCAGTGTTAAAAGATATTAAACAAAAGGAGCAATTAGAAAAATTAGCGGATGACTTAAAACAAAGTAACATTGAATTAGAAGAACGCAACTTGTATTTAACCTCCTTACAAAAAATTTCTAATTTAATTACCCGCAGTTTGGATTTTGAAAAAGTTACCCAAAGCATTGTGGATGCCATTGCCAATCAAATGGGTTATGTTGGCGGCATTTTGAGCTTTATTGATGAAACTAAACAGGGGATTTATATCGGGGCTATTTCTAATACTCCTACTACTGCTAAGGTGGTTAATTTATTACCCCAAGATCCTAAAAGTTATTTAGTTTCGCTGCAAGACAAGGAAAATGTGTCTATTAAGGCTATTCAAAGTAAAGAAATTCAATTTAGTAGTAGTTTTTATGATTCGGTCCGGCCGGCCTTAACCAAAGAAGTGGCAGATAAAATTCAACAAATGGCCGGGGTGCAGGGAGTGATGTTTGTGCCGGTTTACGCCGAAGATGAAATCGTTGGTGTTTTGGATTATATCTTAGCCAAACCAATAGAGCAGGTTTCTTTGGAAGAAAAGGAAATGATGAAGTCTTTGGCTGACCAGGTTGGGATTGTGTCTAGGAACTTGCAATTATTCCGTAAATTGGAAAAAACCAACACTGAACTCAGAGAGGCTAACTTTTATTTGCAAAAATTGGATAAAGCCAAGTCGGAATTTTTATCCATCGCTTCCCATCAGTTGCGCACCCCGCTCACCGGTATTAAAGGTTATTTATCTATGATTTTGGAAGGCGACTTTGGCAAGGTTGAGCCGGAAATTAAGAAAGTTATTTTGGAAGTATATGAAAGTTCAGATCGGTTAACTCGGCTGGTTAATGTTTTCTTAAACGTGTCTCGTATTGAATCGGGTCGGTTCCAAATTGATAAGATTAAATTCCAATTAGCTGATTTGGTGACCCAGGTGGTTAAAGAATTAAATAGCGCGGCGCTACGGAAAAAATTAGTTTTAAGTCTAAAGAAGTCCAAGGGTAATATTCCGGAAGTAATGGCGGACAAAGATAAAATTAAAGACGTTTTATTGAATTTGATTGATAATTCCATTAAATACACGCCGTCCGGTCAGATTGATGTTTCTTTGGAAAAAACCGAGGATAATAAAATTAAAGTAATGGTGAAGGATACTGGCGTGGGTATTGATCCGGAAGAGGCCGGTAAATTGTTTGCCAAATTTTCTCGGGGTGATGGTATTGCGCAAATTGACACCACTGGTTCCGGTTTGGGTTTGTATATTGCCAAAAAGATTGTAGAAACTCATGGTGGTAAGATTTGGGCCGAAAGTGACGGCAAGGGCAAAGGCAGTCGGTTTATTTTTGAATTGCCGATTGAGTAATACTTAGTTTGATTATAGTTAAATCTACGAATTCTTTGAGTAAATACTACGGGGAAATTAGGGAGCGTTTTCTAAGAGACTATGATTTATTTTTACGTTTAGCAAATATTGGCAGAGACCGGTAATATAATGTAAGTTTTTAAAGAAGTGTTCTTACTCGGTTTTGAATCTGAGTATTGGCAATATTATAAGGGGTTTTTTGAGGATTTTTGGCTAGTGGGACTTTTGACCCTTCTCGGTAGGGGTCAAAAACGGGGGAAATGAGACAAATGAGATGGTACTCGTGGCAGTTTAATGGCGTGGACCTTGATTTTTTA